>NZ_JBFAHB010000037.1:0-91115 GCF_040653975.1 Kribbella sp. NPDC050820 | reverse complement strand
CCGCTGGCGGTTCGACGATCCTGGCGTCGATCCCCCCGACCAGTGCCTGTGCAGACGACTTCAGTCATGTGTGCAGACGACTACGAACATTGACAGCTGCTCCTGGTCTTCATGTAAGGCGTCAGCTGCGGAGTTGTAGTCGTCTGCCGCGCGAACCTCGAGGCACGCGTTGTGGTGATAGAGAGCCCTCTCCACCAGGGCCAGCTCGTACGTGCCGTTCAGCAAGTGCTGTAGCTCCACGAACGCCGTGCGGCACTCACCCGAGGCGTACGCCTCGACGACCGGTCCGACCTCCTCCAGCTCGAGCACCACTCGGTGTACGACGCGCGCCAGCGCCGGGTCGTCGCTCTGGATCGAGTCGATCAGGAGTCGACCGGCAGCGATGACGCCGAACAGGGCCTCTGACTTCCGCTCCCATGCCCGGGCCTCGTAGGCGAGGCCGGACTCGTGCTTCCGCTGCTCGCGACCGGATCGGTATGTGACCAACAGCCCACCGAGGGCGACAGCCCCGGACGAGACGACCGACACAAGCGCGACGTGATCAGCCATGAGTCAGTGCGCTGCGTTGTATGCGTCGCGGATCCGGCTCGGGATGCGGCCGCGGTCGGCGACCTCGTATCCGTTCGCGCGTGCCCAGGCTTTGATCTGGCGAGCATCCGGCTCGGTTGCTCGGCGCCTGCGGGCACCACGGGATGGCTTCACCGGCCGTGCTGCTGCGACGTACGCGGCGAGCGTTTTGCGCAGTGCGGCCGCATTCCTGCCGTGTAGGTCGATCTCGTACGACGTCCCGTCGATCGCGAACAACACGGTTTCACCCTTGCCAGCGGGGATCTCCTTGCCATCCAGGTCATCGATGAGCTGGACCTCGGTGCGCTGGGCCATGGCAGATGCTCCTGACGGGGTTCGTGGATGTTGCACACAGCATCGGACAAGACGAGCCTCGAGGCGATCAGACGCGCGAGCGGGTGGTCCCCGGGCGGCTTCCTGACGTCAACCACGATGACCCGACTGAGCGGCAACCGACATCCGGCGTACCGCGCGAGCCTCGGCAGATCCACCTTCCGCCGTACGGCTGGGCGTGTCGCACGCGCGATCGGGCCGCCTGCGGGCGGGTTCTGCTTAGCTGGTCCGGCCCGGTTGTCGGTGGTGAGGGCTAGCCTCGCGATGCGGGTTGCTGGGGGCAGCTAGCTAGCGAGCGGAATGCCACACAACCCACGGAAGGTAGAAATGAGCGACGAAGTCATCTGGGGAGAGGCCAGGGTGACGCACCCCGACTGGTCTGGGACCGCGCAACTCGACCAACGCATGACCGGCCCGGACGCTCTGCTGGAAGAGGTCGTCGGCCTCGATCCGGCGAAGTGGCTAGTGATCGGCCTCGACTTCGGCGGCGGGGAGTCAGGCCACGACCTCAAGGTCATCGCAGTGGACCGTGATCAGGTCCCGGACGACAGCGACATCTTCCCGAAGATCGTTTGATTCACGACGTCGACCCGTACGACGTACTGCGAAGGATCACGCACTACTTCGAGCTGCGTCTTCGACACCGCGGTACCGATGACCTCCCAATCCGGATCGTCGCCCTGGCCGACGTTCCCGAACAGGCCTGACTGAGCATGGTCGAGATCATCGCCCTGGCGATCTCCGTGTTCGCGCTGATCGCATCCGGACTGTCCTGGCGCGCCACCCACCAGCAGGCCGTCGAAGCACGACGGTCCCGCGAACTGATGGAGGAACAGCACCACCACCAGTCGAAGCCGGACATGCGCCTGACGATCGGGGATCCCCCTGAGCAGGGCTGGATCCCCGTCGAGCTGTGGTGCCCGGTCGGGTTCGACTCAGCCACGCTCAGCTTGCCGCGGGAGTACGTCAACGAGATGTTCGCCGGCTTCGGTCCCGGGCCGGACGACCCGGATCGCCAGGAGTACAGCCCGACGTTCGAGTTCCCAGCCACCGTGGCCGGCACCACCGTCAGATGCGGCCTATGGGTTTACCAAGCCAGCGAAGTCGTCGGGCGCCCGATCCGGCTGCTGTGCGAGATCCGGTCCAACGGCCGACCGTGGAACTACACCATCGACCACACCTTTCCCAACCCAGGGGCGGAATTCGCGAGGGCGATCATGCACCGGCCGGGTCGCTAGCCGCCGGCAGATTCCGCAGAATCACCGCGGCCAGCCGTACGACGGACCTCATCAGCTTCCTCGCTCCGAATCGCTCACGGGAATAACCATTTCCGCAAGCTATCCGGCCGCACCGACAAGTTGGGGTTCACCAGCCGCCAGAGTCCGTCGGGGCTGGTTCGCTCCTCAGAATCCAGTGGTCCCGAGGTCGAGTTCGTCGGGGCCGCGGAGCAGGTCGGCCGCGCCCGCCGCGAGCCGCGGGAAGGTCACCGGTTTGACCACCGGCCAGCTCACGCCGTCGATGGTGACCGTGCAGCGGATCTGAACGGTGAGGCCGTTGGCACGGCGGGGGTCGCCGGTCCAGATCCCCTTGACGGCGGCGGTGCCGGCCTCGACGGCGCCCAGCGAGACCGACCTGCCGTAGGTGAAGACCTGTTCGTCCGGGCTCGCACCGAGGCCGGCGATGGCCTTCTCGTCGTACCCGGCGGCCAGCGTGAGCTCGCCTGCGTCGATGTCCCGGTCGCAGCTGAACCGGAGCGCGTAGCCCCCGAACTCGTCCCGTTCCTTACCCAGCTCCAAGACGACGTTCGGGGTCGGCGTTGTTGGACGAGACACCCATGAAGGTGGGACACGGCAGGCCACCGATCATCATGTCGCGAACCGTCGATGGTGCCTCTTAGGCTGGTGGGGCCGGGTTCCTGCGCCAACAGGACCCGGCCCGCGGTGAGGCGGCTACGTCAGCAGTCGTCGCGCCAGTGGTGCAGCAGAGAGCAGAGGGCCAGGATCACGCGCACAGCGGTCCACAAACCGCGCAGTGTCCTGGCCCTCTCGCCGTCAGGGGGATGATCGGTCCGTTCGGGCATGGTGTTGACCTCCGGTTGGGTCGGGCTCGACGGGATGCGAGCCGTGTAGACACCAGTCTGAGCAACGACAACGACAATCCCCGCCGACACACTCCCGTGCAGGCACCACGTGGCGGCGTGAAAGTGCAAGAACGTCACGCCACGTGCACAAATATCGGACGCCTGAGCCGGGGCTGGCGCTTGCGGTTCGAGAGGGCCCGGCGCCGAAGAAGAGCTCCAGTAGTTCTTATACAGGTCGTCGACGTCGGAGATCGTCGCCCGCGGCGGCGAGCGCAGGCTGTTGGTCGCGGGCGTCAATGGGTCGTGATCCCGTCCTGCTCGAGGCCGCGCAGCGACCGGGCAATGCTGAGCAGGGCGAAGGACTGCACGAGCGCGATGCGCTGGTTGAAGTCGATCTCGCCGTGCCCGATCCAGTTCAGTGTTTCGTTGATGTCACCCTGCCCATCCGGGAGCAGGGATTCGGCCAGGCCAAGGTACGGGTCGGGTTTCGTCATCGCACCAGGATCGGTTGCCGATGCCGGCGGAATCACGAAGGCTCGCCCGGCACCGCCGACCAGGCCGGTGGGCAGGACCACACTGGTCTCGTCGACCGCGTGCTGCACGGTCCCGTCGGCTGGCGGGTGAGCGGGCAGTTGTTACGCCTGGCGGCCGATCAGCGCGGCCAGCCAGGCTGGCAGCCGCACCGGCTCGCCGACGACCTGTGCGCGGAGTTCCCTGGCATGCGTGGGTTCTCCGGCCGCAACCTCCAGTACATGGCTTCGGCCGCACGAGCATGGCCAGGACCAATCGCGCAGCAGCCGGCTGCGCAATTGCCCTGGGGCCACATCATGGTCCTGCTCGACCGCCTGGACGACCAGGCCGAACGGGACTGGTACGCCGCCGCGGCCGCCGAGCACGGCTGGACCCGCAACGTCCTGCTCAACCAGATCAAGAACCAGCTCCACCAAGCGCGAGGGCGCCGCACCGTCCAACTTCCAGCTCGGCTCCCGCAGTCGGACTCAGAGCTCGCACAGGCGCTCACCCGTGACCCCTACGTCTTCGACTTCCTCGGCATCACCGCAGCCGCCACGGAACGCGACCTCGAGCAACGCCTCATCGACAGCCTGCAGCGGACCCTATCCGAGTTCGGATGCGGGTTCAGCTTCGTCGGCCGCCAGGTCCACTTCGACGTCGACGGCCAGGACGTCTACCTCGACCTGCTGTTCTTCCACACCGAGCAACTGCGGTACGTGTTCGTCGAACTCAAGATCGGACCCTTCGAGCCCCAGTACACCGGCCAGCTCGGCTTCTACGTGTCGGTGGTCGAGGACCAGCTGCGGCGGCCGCACCGGCATGCACCGACCGTCGGCATCCTGCTCTGCGCGGACGCAACGATCGCGTCGTGCGGTACGCCCTCGCCGGCACCGCACACCCGATCGCCGTCGCCGACTACACCTTCGCCAATCGACCCCGGGTTCAGCCCGGATCGCTGCCCACAGCCACCGAGCTCGCGGACGTCGTAGACACCGTCCTGCTCTCCGACACCGTCGACATCGCCTTGACCAAGGGAGACGACTAAGCAGCCGGGCACGGCTGCTGCCGTGAGCGCTCGTCGGCAGCCGGGTTCCAATGGAGGCAAAGAGCTAACGGAGCAGAAACCCTCCGCCGTTCAATTCGCGGGTGACGGGTGTGCCGAGGCCGCGAGGCGCAAGGCGACAGACCAGCCGTGGGCGGACGGGAGGAATCGGCGGGCTTGAGGGGAATGTCGCCGGCATCTGCCAGAGTGCAGCAGTGATTACAAACCCGCACCAGCACCTCTACGCTGAGTTCACGCCGAGCGGCGACCGGGGCAGCTTCCCGGCCGGTTCCACCCCGGTCATCGCTTGGAATGACGAGGGCGCCGCAATGGTGGCGCACCCCAAGACAGGATCGCTCTCCCTCGCCGCGGCGTATCCGAACTTCGACGGCCTCACTTGGGCCGCACTGGCGGTTCAAGCAGCCTTCCCGGCACCGCCGGGATACACCGTCACCGATATCGACGAAACACCCTTGCCGGTGGTCGGGTTCGCCGTGGTGACAGGCGACCGTGGCGTGCACCCCCTCTTCATCAACAAGGTCGGCGACGTTCTCCTCGAGCCCGACGTTGTGGTCACCCCACCAGCCACGGTGGAGCAGCCGGTACGGAACTGAGTCAGTCGAGCGGACCATCCTGCCCGCAGGGTCTTTTGAATATCCGCAGGCAGAAGGAAGGGATCGAGCGTTGAAGTTCGTCGACACAGGCCTTGATGGGCCTGACCATTCGCTGGAGCGTTGGCTGTTGCCCTTGCTGCCGGATGCCGAACTGTTCGCGGCGCAGAGCGGGTTCTTCTCGCTGGCCGGGTGGAATCTGATCGCCGCCGAGGTCGAGAAGCTCCTGGAACGCGGCGGCGAGGTTCATCTGGTTGTAGGCGGACGACCAGATCAGACAGATCCCCAAGGTCTGCGGGCAGCGCTCGACCTTCTCGTCCGATACCCCGACCGGACCAGCCTCATCGCGGTCGACGACCAGGTCGCGATGCACACCGCCAAGGCGTACTTCGTCCGCGTCGCCGGTGGAGACCAGTACGCCTGGGTCGGGTCGGCGAACCTGACCGGCCGAGGGATGAAGGTGAACTACCAGGCCGGGATCCAGCTCGGCCCCGGCGACGACAACGAGCACCTGCAACGCGTGCTGGAAAGCGTCCTGGCCTGGCGAACGTCCGGCCCTGCAGTGAAGGTCGATGGGCGCTACATCCGCGAGCTGTGGCCCGCGGCCCGGGCCGGTGTCTTCACCTCTGCTCCGCGGCCGCCGCGACGGATAGGCGACCTGATCGAGGGAACCCTGGACGTCGTCGAGGCGATGGATAGCAGTCCTGAGATGGAACGTGGCCACCGGCTCGGCCTGCCGACCGGCATCGCCGACCTCGACCTGCTGCTGTCTGGGCTTCAGCCTGGGCAGCTCACCATCGTGGGCGGGATCGAAGCGGTCGGTAAGACCGCGCTGCTGCTGGAGTTCGTCCGGGCGTCCTGCGCAATCGGTAGCCCGGCTGGCTATTTGACCCTGCAGGCCACGATTCACGAGATCAACACCAAGCTGCTGGCCGCGGCCGGCCGGATTCCGCTTCACCATGTCCGGGGCGGCTTTATGACCGACGACGACTGGCGATCGATCGCCCAGTCGATCCCCGACACGGCGCAGTGGCCGCTCTATCTCGCCTCGCACCCTGCACTCACCCTGGACCAGTTGCTGCTCCAGATCGAGGACCTCGCTGGCCGCGGCGTGAAGCTGGTCGCCGTCGATATGCCGACGCAGGTCACTGTGCCGGGGATGGAGAACCGCGAACGCGAACTGGCGCTGATCTCGGCCGCCTTGAAGACCATCGCGATGCAACTCGAGATCGCGGTGGTAGGTGCCTGGCCGCTCGGCCGTGGCCCGCATCAGCGCAGCGACAAGCGCCCGATGCTGCAGGACCTGCGGGGATCCGGCCAGGTCGAACACGACGCCGACGTCGTCATGCTCCTGCACCGCATGGAGATGTTCGAGTACGAACCACTGCACCCTGGCGAAGTCGACATCATCGTCGCGAAGCACCGCAACGGTCCGTTGGCCGACGTGTTCGCGCGATTCCTGCCCCACTACGGCAAGTTCCTCGACCATCCGCCGCCGTACTGATGCGCGTCGGCCCGACTCGGCGGCAGGGCCGCGGGATCTGTCGGCGTCGTGGATCACACTGCTGTTCATGAGCAACGACAGGCTTGCGTTCGACGCAGCAACAGAGAAGCGGGACACGTTCGGGGTCGCCGAGGCGGCGGTCTCCATCGGCACCGCCGTAGCGGCCGGCGGTGTGAAGATCGCCTCGGACATCATCAAGGATCGCGGTGAGACGCTGCGCGAGCGGATTCGCCAAGACGGCACGACGGACCGTGCCTGGCTCGGGAAGCCGGACCCCGAATGATCACCGGGGCCTCTCGCCGCCGCGACTACCCAGTCGCGCTCGCCGCCGGCCCGGAACACGGCGACCGTGGCATCGTCGACGCGGTCGCGTGGCTGATGACGCAGGCCAAGACGGTCGGCGGCCGCCCGCTGGTGTACGCGCCGCAGAAGAGCACCGTCTGGGACCACGCCATCCTGGGCGAGTTCGTGAACCAGCCCGGCATCGTGCTCGGGACATGGAAGGCGGGTACGACGTCCGGCTGGGGCGGCGGACCCGTGCTCGCGGCGTGGCCGGACCGAGTCAAGCTCGGCGAGATCGCCGACGACCCCCGGACGCGGGCGCTGGTAGTTGTTCCCTGGGCGAAGGGCGAGATCGACGCGTGGATCGCCGCCGTCGATCCGCAGCGACTGGGGCCCGCGCCAGCGGCTGCAGCCCGACCGGATCTTGACCCCGTGGTGGTTCAGGGGCTGACAGCATTGACGGGCATGGTCAACCACGCCAACAACCTGGCCGGATCACTCGACCGCCGCGACGCGGTCGCGGTCCTTCGTGCCCTGAAGCGCGCCGGCTACCGGCTCCCACCGGACGATGTTCTCGGCTGGGCGATGAGCCACGGCTGGCCGGCCCGCGGCGCCGAGCGCCTTCGTGAACTCGCGGCCGCGTTCGAGGCCGGCCGGCGGCCGCAGATGAAGGGCCCGAACCCGCTCCGGGCAGACATCATCGCCACCTGGCGAGCGAAGGCCGCCACGGACGGCACCGAGAACTAAAATCGAACCGTCACCACAAGGGTCCGGCCGACGTACGGCGTCGCTGCCAGTTGGCTGGCTCTGGGCGCGTCTAGGCGTCAAAGGGCGCACGGTCAGGCTCGGGTTAGACCTTCGACTTCGCGTTATGGTCGGAGGGAATCAGCCCGGACCAGTTAGTGTCGCGTCGAACGTGATCTGCCCGCGGGAACTCGCTCAAGCCAGCAGCAGCCGCCACCGGGTGATGGCGTCCTCGCGGGCTTCGCCTAGCAGCGCCCACACCTCGTGATCCGGGGCGGTAAGTACCTCGTCGAGCGCCCGCAGCCGCTTCCGGTCGCTGCCCTTGAGCGAGTCGCGGGTAGCGATCGGGTCGGTGATCAGGGAGGCCAGGAACGCTGCGTCGTAGGCGTGGCGGTCTCGATCGCGGCTGTCCGCCCGGTACGCCGCGCCCTTCAGGATCAGCGCGCCGAGTGGTGACGGGACCGGTACGTCGACCGTGCGGCCGGCCTTGGTGACCTCGATCAGTACGGCGCGTTCGAGGGCCTGGCGGCCGCCGTCGATTTTCATCGTGGTCTTGGGCGGGATGGTGGTCGGCCTCCATCTCGGTGGCGCGTGATCGGGCGCGAGCACGTCGACGACGGCCTGGTCGGCCGGTCGTATGAAGCGGTGGAGCAGACCGCGTTCGTTGGACTCGAGCGGCTCGAACCCGAGCCGGAGCACGGCGCGCACGCACTCCCCCACCGCGCCGCTGGAGGTGAGCAGGTCGGCCAGCATGTCGATGTCCTTGCTGGCGCGGGTCGCGACCCGGCGGGCGGCCAGCCCGTGCAGCATCACCATCTGGCCACCGACCAGCACCCAGCCGTTCGGGTCGAGGTCCTCGGCGAGGTCCAGTACGGCGTCCCACAGCGAGTCCAGGTCGGTGGTCAGGGCGGGCAGGACGCAGCTGCCGAGCCGCGGCGGGTTCGTCATCGGGTCGCCTTCAGTAGCTGGTCCAGCAGGTCCCGGCCGGCTCTCGCGGTCCGGGGTTCGGTCGCATCGAGCAGGTCGGCCGCCACGACCGCGGCGGGCATCGCGTCCCGGCCGTCGAGCAACTGCAGCCCGCCTTCTGGTGTGCGGAGTACGACGTTCGGGTTCTGGGTGGTGAGGCTGATGCCGTACCGCGCGATCAGCTCCGGGCGAAGTGCCGGGCCGCAGTACACGTCGACGAGCTCGCCAGTGGTGACCAGGTCGGCTCCTGCATCGGCGGCCGCGCTGACTCCTGTCCGTACGACGCCCTTGGTCTCGGTGAGGCGGTGCAGGTAATCCGGCAGGATGCGCCCGGTCTCTACCTGGGCCCGCTTGCGTGCGGCGATCGCCAACTGGTCGGCGTTGATGAGTTCCAACTTCGCGCGCAGGCGCCAGGTCTCGATCGCGGTGAGCCAGTCAACCTCGAGCCCGGACAGGTGCCACAGCGCCGCCCATGCCTTCGCTGGGGTCCACGGGCGTCCCCTGCTCGGGCGGTGCGAGGCACGTTGCCGCACCGAGTTTTCGTCGACAGCCAAGACCCGCTCCCCCACCCGCTCGGCGGCGAGCTCGCCGACGCTGACGAGGCGGCGGACCTCCTGCTCGGAGATCTTCAGCATCCGGGCGGCCTGCTGCACCGTGAGCGTCACGACCCCTCCAACAAAATACAGGCGGTAGCACAGTATTTATGTAGGGTATCATAAATGCTGCGCTACCGCGCTATTTATGCAATCGGGCCAGCTGCACCCGGTCCTAGCGGTGGTTCGCCCGGTGGCCGGTGAATGAGCCGCATCCTGAGGCGCCCGGGTGTGACGGTCGCGAACCGTGCCGTGTGGCCGCGCCGTTGCCAACTCGGAGAAGGGCCAGCGCGAGGTGACCCGCGATCACCGTACCGCCCCGAGCCCGGATAGAAGTCGCGATGCCGAGGTTGACAGCGTGCCGTCCGGCGCAGCACCTACCCAGTCCGAAGCGTCACAGTGGCGCCGTCTGGAGGGGGCGACGACCGAAAACATGCAAGTCGTGTTATAAAGTGAAGTGTCAAGCCGCCGCAGCGGCGTCTGACTGAAGCAGAATAGGCGTGATTGATGAGCGAACTGCAGCTGTCTCGGTGGAGTGTGGAACGCTTCGGCGCTGCTGCGGCTGACCTGACGCGCGCAGTCCCGGCGGCGATCCAGCGCGCCCATGAGCTCGCCCTGGACGCTCACGTCGCGAGCGAAGTCAGCACGAACGACGTCTACGGTTCCGCGCTATGGGTGAACCAGCATGAGCAGTTGGTCGAGTACACCCGGGAGATCCCGGGTATCGACGCCCGTCGCCCTGCCGGGATGCACAGTCGCTTCAGCTTGGTCGTGGTCAACGACACCAAGGTCGTCTTGTACATGTGGCGGTTCGCGACCGACCACAAGACGAGCTACCGGACCGCGAAGATGCGCCCGCCGATCTCCGACCTGCGCCGCAGCCTGCTCACGCTGACGCCGCACGTGTACGACGACGGTGCCGGTCAACTGCCGTTCGACGGGGTGGAGATCGATGCGGAAGCGGCCGAGGCCGCACGGGCTGAGGAAGAGGCCGTGCTCAGGGAGCTGGAGGCTCTCGGCCGGGTCGTTACGGTCGGCTTTGCAAGCAACCCGGCCGGGCTGATCGAACTCGGCTGGGGCGACTGCGAACTCCTCGATGACCACGGCTACGTCCGGTGGACGCACTGGGAGACGCTGCCGCGGGCCGGCCGGTTCGGTGAAGGTGAGGACGGCAACGGCCAGTGGGTGCCGCGCCGGCCGGGCGGCGGACCGGCACCGGCGCGGTTCGACGCGGACGCGACGTTGGACGACGACTTTGGCCTGAGGGCCCGGTCGCCGCTCGACGTGCCACCGATCAGCGAGCCGGAGCGCGACCGGCCTGACAGTGGAAGTGGTGACGAGTCGCTGTGACCGACACGTCGAACACTGGGACTGAGCAGCTGCAGCTGCTCAGCGCAGACGCGACGACGGCCACCGCGGTGGCCGGGGCCGGGTTCGACTCGGCCCGGTTGACGCAGGCGCGTCGTCTGGCGGGCCTGACGAAGAAGGCGGTCGCCGACCAGCTCGGCGTGTCGCCGGTGGCGGTCGGCCAGTGGGAGGCGGGCACGCATCCGCCGCGCCCCGATCACATCGTCGGGCTCGCCGAGGCGCTCGATGTCCCCGCCGCGTTCCTGGCGGCCGGAAGACCCTATGCGCGGCTGGAGGCGTCGTCGGCGCATTTCCGGAGCCTGCGGCGAACCCCGGCGATCCAACGCGCCAAGGCGATCGCGTTCACCGAACAGGTATGGGAGCTGACGTACGCGCTGGAGAAGAGGATCCAGCTGCCCCCGGTCGACCTGCCGGGCTTCAGCGCCGGTGAGATCGCCACAGATGCCATGCCCTCCGATCCGGCGCGTGCAGCGCAGGAGCTGCGACGGCGATGGGACCTCGGCACGGGACGGATTCCGCAGCTGGTCCGGACAATGGAGCACCACGGCCTGATCGTGACGCTCGCGCCGTTCGCCGGCGCCGCGACCGCCACGGTGGATGCCTTCTCTACTTCCCACCTCCCCCGGCCGATGGTCGCCCTGACGCCGGACCGAGCCGATGATGTCTACCGCCACCGATTCACCGCGGCCCATGAGCTCGGGCACCTGGTCCTGCACGGCGACACCGTTCCCGGGGACACCCAGCAAGAAAAGGAAGCCGACCAGTTCGCAGCCGAACTGCTGACCCCGGCGGCCGTGATCACCCCCCTGTTGCCGGCCCGCATGGACTTCAAGGCCCTCGATCGCCTCAGCAAAGAGTGGGGTGTCGCCGTCGAATCCCTCGTCTACCGCTGCCGTGAGGTTGGCAAGATCTCTGAACCGGCGTACCGCCGCGCTTTCCAGCGGCTGGCCCAGCTCCGCAAGCTCAACCTGTTCCAGCCCGAACCGGTGGCCAAGTATCCGGGCGAGAACCCGCTGTTGCTGCGACGTGCCTTCGAGCTCGCTGAAAAGAACGGGCTGACTCTCCCGCAGCTCGCCGATGAGCTGAAGGTCAAGCTGCCTCGCTTGCGGCTTCTCCTTGGTGTCGAAGACCCGAGGCCGCGTCTGAGGCTGGTGTAGTGGATGCGCCGCCTGTCCCTACTCCTCAGGATGCTGGTCAGTGCTCGGCGGGTAGTGGGTCCAGTAGTTCAGGTCCGTTGTTCTTGACGTTGTTCACGAGCTTCGACACCGCGTACATGTCGAGGCTCCCGTCGACCGGCGGCGCCATCAGGCCGCGGAGCTGTTCGATGTCGTGGTTGCGGGGGTCGAGCCAGTCGGCCCAGTTGTCGGGCGTGATGGCCATCGGCATCCGATCGTGGATCCGGCCGACGCTGTCGGTCGCCGTGGTTGTGATGATTGTGTACGTCGGGACGACCCGGTTCGGGTCGTCGTCGGGAAGCGACTTGTCGTACCAGACCTCGTACAACCCGGCCAACGCCAGCGTCGACGATCCGTCGCTCGGCCGGAGCGCGAAGGGCTGCTTGAGCTTCTTGCCTGACTTGCCGACCTCATCTGTCTCCAGCCATTCGTAGAACGCGTCGACCGGGATCAGCGCACGCTGGGACTTGAAGGCGCGGCGGTATGCCGGCTTCTGATGGACGGTCTCTGCGCGCGCGTTGATCATCCTCGCGCCGTCCTTGATGTCCTTGGCGAACACGGGGAGCAAGCCCCAGCGGAACGCCCGGAGCTCACGCACCGGATCCACGTCGTCGCTCGCGTCCTCTGTCAGGCGGGCGATCACCACGGGGTTGTCCTTTGTCGGGGTCACGTTGAAGTCCTGGCCGCGCAACTCGTCGGCGTTCTTCTCGTCCACGACGAACCGCTCAAGCAGCTCGGCCCGGCTCGCGACAGAGGCATAACGTCCACACATAGCGCCCAGCCTGCCACGTCCCACTGACACTCCCGAACAGTCAACCCAAGGGCGGCTAGCTTTCTTTTCGATCATGTGTTCGACTAGGAGTGTGGATCGGTTTTCTGCGCAGCGCACCCTCGACGGCTGGGTCGTTGTCGACCTGGCGAGTGCGGCGTGCACGCCGGACGACCTCGAGCAGACCGACGCGGAGAGCCTCGCCGGCGAGCTGAATGCCCGGGTCGCGGCTGGGCACCACATCGACGCCGTGCGCTGGGAACTCCCCCGCCCGGTCCAGGCCGCGACCTGGCGGCGAGCCGGGACGATCGATGTCTGGCTCTACGACAAGAACTCCACCCAGTGGGTCGCCCGGGTCACCGACGATACCGGCCGGGTCGAGTGGTGCCCCGGCAGCGACCTGCGACCCCTCCAACCAAGCACGGAGCGACCGGACGAGGCCGGTCAGGTACACACCGAACGGTTGGCCGGCTGATGACTGGCGCCCCAGAGGTCCGACTCAAGGGCGGCCCGAGGAGCGGGGAGGGATTTACCGCAGCCGACTTCCGGATGCAGATCCTCGCAGCCCTCCGAATGGGGCGGCGTACACCAGAAGGCCCGGGCTGGGCGCTGGGTTATCGACCGTCCGGGAACGGTTCGGAGTGGATCTGGGCCGACGGTGCTGTGTGCCACTCCCCCGCCCAGTTCGACCCCGAACTGCTCCGCCCCTACGGGGCACACCTTCGCGACGCCGCGGCCGCGGGGCTGGCCGAGGCCAGCTGAGCATCGTTTGGATGGATACCGGGTGCTGTAGGCAACCATCGGAACCCGCAGGGGAGCACGTAATGGCAGCGAAGTCGACCCGCAACACGGAGTGGACACCGGACGAGGTCCAGCAGCTGCGCGACCTCGCCGACACGAACACCCCGGTCGGCGTGATGAGCCTGAAACTCGGGCGGACTGAAGACTCCATCCGATCCAAGGCTTCGGCTGAAGGGATCTCGCTGTCGCCGCCGAACCGGCCGCCGTACGCGACATGAGCTGATCGGGGGCATCCTGGTGCGGTGGACCGTGAATGGCGGTGTGGGAAGTGCGTTGGGGCCGAGTGGGTCCCGGAGCACCACCGGCACTGCCCTCACCGCCGCCCCAGGTTGAAGGTCAAACGGATCGTGATTGTTGTCTGGCCACCGTTCGGCGGCTGGCGGCCCACGGAGCGGGGATGAGCTCCGCCGGTCGCCGCGCCAAGGGCGAACCGGTCAGAATCCCGGCCGGCCTGACCGGTCCGGTCGACGTCGCGCTCGCTCGGTCCGTCGAGACCATCCCTGGCCCGGACGCGCTCCCGGGCGGCACGCGATTCGAGCCAAAATTTGACGGTTACCGTCTGGTCATCGTCCGCAGTGGCGACAGTGCGAGGCTGTGGACTCGGAACCGCAACGACATCACCGACAGGTTCCCCGACATCGAGGCCGCCGCAACCCAGCAAATCCCCGACGGTGGCGTGGTCGACGGCGAGCTCGTGGTCCTCGGAGCCGATGGCCGGCTCAGCTTCGACGCCCTGCAGCAGCGTCTCGTCACCAGCCCTGCGAAGGCACGGGCACGGGCCGCGGAGCTTCCCGCGACGTACGTCGCGTTCGACTTGCTCGCAGCCAACGGCGTCGATCTGCGCACCCAGCGCTGGACCGTACGACGCCAGAGGCTCGAACAGCTCGCCGCCTGGGCGCCTCCGCTGCAGCTGACACCGGTCACCAGCGACCCGGCCGAGGCACGTGAGTGGTACGACGTATTGCCTGCGGCGATGGGCATCGAAGGCCTCGTGGCGAAGGGAGCCGCAACCCGCTACACCCCTGGCCGCAGGGACGCGTGGGCCAAGATCAAGCATCGGGAGACCCGTGAGGTCCTGGTCGGCGGCGTCCTCGGACCAATTACCCGGCCGGAGGTCGTGATCGCTGGCCTCTACCGCGACGGTGAGCTGGTGATCGTCGGCCGGACCGTTCCGCTCAGCTGGGCCCAGTCCGAGCAGCTGGCCGCCGTACTCTCCCCCGCCGGCCCGGATCACCCATGGCCTGACGAGATCTCGTCCCAGCGCTGGGGTGGTCGCGACTCCAAGAAGCCGCTGACCAAGGTCGACCCGACTGTCGTCGTAGAAGTCAGTGCCGACGCGGCTACCCAGGCGGGACAGGCCCGTCACTCCATGCGCTACGTGCGGATCCGCGCGGACCTGACCCCCGCTGACCTTGAGCCACTCGACACCTAGACGTTGCTGACACACCGCGGCCTGGTTGCCCGATACAACGAGCGGGGAGGGATGCGGGATGTGTGAGCGCTGCAGGCGTCTGCTGGCGTTGCTGCGGATGATTGAACGCCCGGCAGCACCGTTCGGTGCGCTTGGTGACGATGCCGCATTGGATGCGTGGTTCGGTCGACGTTCACCACTGTTAGGTGCAACAGCCGGACAGGACCAGACGTGCGCTGAGACCGCGGCGCTCGCCACCGGACTCCGGGCGTCAGCGGCGGCCGAACAGGTCGCGGAGCATCTGACGGAACTCCGCCAGCACTTTCAGCCCGGCCTCGCGTTGTGCCTTCGTCCTGTTCGGAAGAACGGTGGACACTGCGATATAGGCGATCGTGCCGGCAAAGATCAGAAGGAACAGGAACAGCCCTACACCGACCCAGCCGCCAGCGGTCACCACGGCTCTTCCCGTAGTGCAAGGCCCGAAATCCGGGCATGCGTCGTACGCTGCATGATGAAACCTCGCGCTCTGACAGTGATGGTTTCCTGGGCAGGTCCCTCGCTCCAACGGGGGACCTGCTCGTCCTATCGGGTAATCGACCCTTGGCGTCCTGCGATGAAGTTCCGTACCTACCGCCGTTCTACTGGGCATAGTTGGGAAGTCAATCCGGGCTAGCCGGTTAGTGTCGCGTCGACCGGCCCCCACCGCCCTCGTACTGCACTGTAAGGCTGAAGAACCCTTGTGTCCGCTCCATCACGCAACGTGAGGAATGCATCATGGATGCCGCACACCAGTTGCGTCTCGTTCATGATCTGGATCACCCCAGGCGCTTGAACCCGTTTCGGTGGACGTCCCGACTGCGTTGCCCACACCCGCGCGCTCCGCGCATCGTGGAGAGGTGGACACCGATGCCGCGGTGGTTGAGCTGTATGGGCTGGCGCCCGAGCAGTTCATTGCTGCCCGCAACGGGCTCGCGAAGGCGGTGCGCGCCAGCGGCGACGAGCAGACCGCCGCGGCGATCATGGCTCTGCGCAAGCCCACGGTTTCGGCGTGGCTGGCCAACCAGCTTGTCCGCACCGATCCAGACGGAATCCACGCCCTGACCGAGCTGGGCGAGCAGCTGCGCGAGACGTATCTGTCGGCCGACAGCACCCGCCGGCGCGAACTGACCCGGCAGCGCCACGACCTGGTCGCGCAGCTCGTGAAGATCGCCCGGGACCGGGCCGCCGACGGCCGTCGCATCACTGTGCAGACCGCAGAGCGGCTGACCGAGACCCTTGACGCCGCTCTGGTCGACCCCGGCGCCTCGCAGCTATTGCGGACCGGTCAGCTGACCAGTGCACTGCGCCATGTCGGGTTCGGCGTCGTGGACGAGAACGGCGACCCAGCGCAGCTCGCACCGGTCCGGCCCCGCGTCGTACGACGTTCCCAGCCGACGACGACTCGCAAAGCCACGACCAAGAAGACCACGAAGCCCACTGAGCGCCGTGCAGCTCCAGTCTCTCGCCGACCTGAGGTCGATCGAACCCTGGAACTACGGGTGGCCCAGCAGAAACGCCTCGACGCAGCCGAAGCCGACTACACCGCCGCGACGGAAGAACGCGACCAGGCCGAGCAGCTCCTCGACGCACAACAGCACCGCATCGCCGACCTCGAGGCCGACCTCATCCGACTCAACGACGAGCTCGAACAGACCCGGCAGACACTGCGCGAAGCCCGCAAACAACTCCCCCGTCTGCAGCGTGCATTCACCCAGGCCTCACGCAACACCGCCGCGGTCCAGAGCCGTCGAGACGGCGAGCACCGGCGGCTCCGCGCACTCGATGGCTGAGCCTCACAACGATGACCCGCCGCGTCGCCGCAGCGGCCTTGCCACCACTCGATCACGCCGCGCCTGTCGTGCACGGCGGACCATCTCGATGTGGTCAGGGTCGAACCACCACTGCCCGTCCTGGAAGAGCGCCGACAACTTCTCCTCGGCAGCCATCTGGGCCACGTAAATGGCGGTGAGCCCCAACCGCTCCGCGGCCTCCTTCGTGCTGAGGTAACCGGGCGGCCCCGCAGGGCGACGGATCGGCGGCGGAGCCGGCGCGGCCAAGATGGCCGCCACGTCAGCCGGGTAGACCATCGACTTAGTGCCCGGAACGAGCGGCAGGTGACCCCCAGCCATGAGTTCGAGAGTGGCCTTAACCGAGCGCTCCAGCATGAGGGCGGCCTCTTTCACCGGGATCGGCTCACCCTTGTCGCGAAGCGCCTCGACTTCCGACAGCAGCAGCGGCCGCCCGTTGTTCGGCGGGCCGTGCCTAGGCAGCCGTCCAAGAGTGATGAACCGGTGCACCTGCGCGGGCTTCTTGCCCAGGACAACAGCACCCTGTGCGATCGAGATCCGGGGGTCGTCGACCATGCGCGGTTGCCCGAGCAGCGGATCAACCGGCAGGTCGCCAGGATCCTCGTGCTGCTCGGTCGCCATGCCCCAAGCCTCGCATTCGGCCGGCCGTACCGGCGTGTGGCGAAACGCCGCAGGTTCTGCTAGACGTACCCCCACAACGACTCGAGACCCCGCGTATACGCGGGGCCTCGGGCCGACCTCGTGATCGCAGCCAGACCGGTCAGGTGTAGGTTCCCTCGCTGGTCTTCCGATTGGCAGTCGTCTGGCCTGGGAAGTTCCCTGGCGCTCTGCCGTGCGTGAGGTGCGGGGTTACCAGGTTAGGTTGCCAATTCTGTGCGTCGTGGGCTCCAGCGGTCCGCTTGGGGCGTGGGTGGCGGGTGTTGGTCGAGGACGTAGCGGACGGCGTCGATGGTGGTGTGCAAGCGTCGCGCCGCGTCGCGGGGTGTGAGCTGTTGTTCGCGGACGAGGTGGTGCAGCCGGGGGATGTCGATGAGCTTCGGGTCGGGGCCTGGGAGGTGAAGGCCGTCGAGTAGCTCAGTGGGTGGGTGCCAGGTGAGCGGTTCGTCGGTGATGCCGTGGCGGCGGAGGAAGTCGCGTCCGTGTGCGTCGAGGGCGCCGATGAGGCCGGGGGTCAGCTTGGTGGTGTTGTGGCTGGCCAATTGGGCACGCTGCTGGGGGGTGGTGATTGCGAAGTCGGGTGGTGCGTGGTCCGCGGGCGTTGCCGTGAGCCGCTCGAACAGCCACTGCTGTGCCCATCGCCGGCGTTGGCTGGTGTGTGGTCTGATGCCGAGCGGCCGGCGTACTTGGTCCCAGCAGGGTTCTGGGAGCAGTTCGCGGTAGTCGAGGTGTCGCCGGCGCGCGTAGTTGATGGGGGCCCGTGCTCGGAGGTGTCTGGCCAGGCGTGCCAGTGCGGTGGTGATGTCGGGCCAATCGGGGTGGCGTTCGAGGCTGTGGAGCAGGCGCACGACGTGCGGTGACGGCAGAATTCCGCCGTAGTGCGTGATGGCGGTGTCCGGCGTGCCGCCGCCGTGTTGAGTGATCAGCGCGAGGGTGAGCACGTGGGCGAGCTGCTGTGCCGTCTGCTGGTGGTGGCGCTTGGTGGGCGAGAGCCGAATGGCCCATTCGGGCCAGAGCAGCGCGGGGACTCGCGTGATGTCGATGATTGTGTTGCCGTGGCCGGTGGGAGCCGGTGGCGCGAGGCTGGCGTGCTGAACAGCGCGGAGAACGGGACTCGCGTCAGTGAGCGGTACCCGTTCGGCCGCAACTGTTCCGTTCGGTTGCCGCCGCGGACGGAACAGCCATCGCAGCGCTTGACCAGCTTGGTGATGGTCCGGCTCGCGCAGGGCGATAGTCGCTGCGGTGACCGCGACTGCAGCGAGCGCGGCGCGGCCAGGAGCGCCGAATCCGGGCCGGACGTTGGAGATGGTGGGATCGCCGCGGCGGTGTGGTCGGGCTCGAGTGTGCTGGAACTCGGCAATGATGTCGACCGGCAGCACAGAGCGGAGATCGTCGGGGGTCGTTTCGGTGAGGATCTTCTTGCCCAGGGTGCGCAGGTCGGTCAACGCGACCGCAGCGGGTTGCGGATCGGTCTGATAGACCCCGAAGCGCGCGGAAGCTGCCTGAATGAGGCTGTTGATCGTCTCCTGCGCGGATAGGACCGGGTGGTCGTGCGTCAGGGACAGGACAGGGACGTGGGTGAGGTCGGCTCCGCAACGGCGCGCGTTGCGACCGATCGCGCCTTGGCCGGTTTGAGCGCAGTGTCCGGGTTGGGGGATGAACCGGAACGGGTGTGCGGCGAGGCGTTGCGGCCGGTCGCAGGCGGAGCAGGTGTCGGCGAGCAGGCACTGATGAAGCGTGCAGGCGAACGCCCACCCCAGGCGCCAGAACAGCGGCCAGCGGCCGTCGTTCTCGCGCAAGCAGGACGGGCAGAACCGTGATCCTTTGGCCCGGCTCCACAGCCGGTGACGGACCACCCGCCGGCCGGTGCTGTCGAGCTGGATGGCGATACCGTCGTAGCGGGCGAGGGTCAAGGCATGAATCATCACGGGGTCAAGCTCGCATGCCGCGGCGAGAGCCGCGGCCTCGGCGTCGCCGACCGCGATCGTCCAGTTCGGAGGGCTGGCGCGCTGCGGACGAGTCGGGCGGTGCCGGGTGTGTCCGCTTCTGGTGGCCAGGCCGACGGTCTGGATCAGATCGCCGAACGGGGCGCGGTGACGTGCGGCCAGCGCTTCCAGCCACGAGTCCAGCGCTTCCCCAGGCTGGGGCGGGACACGCAGTGGCAGCGTCCGGTGGCCGGTCATGACCCGGCGTGGGCGGGTGCGCGCAAGGAACGAGCTTGCGGGGTCAGGCGGCCGGAGTCCAGAGCAGCCTGGAGCGGGGCTCGGGCGTTCTCGGCGCCTTCGTCGATCTTTACGGTGTCAAGCAGTTCGACGCTGAGGGTTTCCTCGCCCCGGCGGACCGCGCGTTGCGCGCCTCGGTTGATCAGGGTCATCAGCGAGCCGATGTGCCCGGTGGTTCGGGCGAACAGGTAGCCGGACAGCTCATCGGCCACCACGCCGGGTTGCAGCCGGGCCAGCACAAGGTTGCGTTCGATGCCCAGCAGCAGAGCGCGCCAAGCGGCCCGGCTGGTGTCGTCGGCGATGCGGAACGGGTGCAGGGTCAGCCGGGTCCAGCGGCGCGCGGTTTGGGCCATCGCCTGCTCGGAGCTGGTCATGCCTTCGGACATCAGGCCGCGTTCCCGCAGGGACACCCCGACGAACAGGAACGTCACGGGGAACTCGTTGGCCAGCCACTTGAGGTGGTTGCTGACCTCCAGGCCATCGCGGCTGCGGACGTCGAGGAAGTGCACGTCGTCGACCACGACCAGGCGGGTGCGGCAGGACACGATGCAGTCCAGTGCCTGGGCGGCGAGCTGGGCGGTGGTGGAGCTGGAGTAGCGGCCGGCCGAGGGGTGCCCGTAGAAGGTCAGGATGGCTTGGTTGAGCGCCTTGATGGTGGTGTTCGCGCCCAACCCGACGCGGCAGACCGGCAGATGTTCATGTCCGTCTGCGGTGTAGCGGCCGAACGCGGCGACTTCGCGGCGGTGGAACTCGCGGGCGAACGTCAACGCGATCGTGGTCTTGCCCAGTCCGGGAAAGGCGTCGATCGCGGCGGCGCCTTTGACCTTGTCCCCGTCGTGGGCGTTGCTGTCCAGGATGTCCCAGAGATCTTCGTGGATGTCGGCCATCTGCGGGGTGCGCAGCGGGCCGATGTTGGCGTGCCAGATTCGCCGCTGCCGGTCGTAATCGGCCCTGGCCTGCTCGGACAGCCGGCCCAGCGCGGTCATATCGAGTCGGTCGGGCGGAGTGCGGGCGATGGCATCGGCCAGCGCGATCCACCCTTCCTTGCGGGAGGGAACCGCATCGTCCAAAGTGGCCCCACTTGGCGCGGTCATTCCATCATCTCCAAGGCGTCGGCGTAGAAGTCGTCCAGCTCAATGACGTCGCCGTCGGTGTCGAGGTCATCATCAGAGTCGTCGTCGGAGTCGTCGTCTCCGCCGTCTTGTTCGGGCGGTGCGGCTTGGACAGGCGGGGTGTCCAGCTGCTGAGCGAGCAGGACGCTGCGTGCCGACACCAGGCCGTCGGCGCCGGTTTCCTCAGCGTCCTCTACAGGTTGGTGGCGGGCGGCTCGTTCGGCAGCCAGCCGCAGCGCGATGCGCCGTTCGGTGCGGTTGCCGACCAGACCGACGTTCCAGGCCGACAGCAGGTCGTGCAGCGCGGCGGTGACGTCGGGAACGCCGTCGCGGCTGGTGGCCACGGCTTTTGCATAGGCCAGCGCGTCAGCACTCAACGGCAGGGCGAGGTCGGCGGCGTGTTCCCAGACGAGAGTGTGCCAGCGACCGTCGTCGGGGTCGTGAAAGTAGATGCGAGACAGGTCGTCGGGGTCGACCGCGAACGGCCACTTGCCGCCTTTGCGGGAACCGTAGAAGTTGCCACGGGGCTTGTGGCCGCTGGTGCGGTCGGCGTACTTGCCCACGATCGGGCCGCTGTAGCGCAGCCCGTCGATCTCCACCCCGTAGTGCTGGATAGTGCGCCACCGCAGCGGCAGCAACTGCAGCGCCAGCCGGGCATCGCGGGGAACCTCGATCCGCCCAGCCCGGGCGACACCGTGCGCATACCGCTGCACCGGGCTCATCCGCAAACCAGGCAGCCTGGGGTCGACCAGCGACTCGTGCGGCCGACGGTGATACACGGCCCCGACCCATTCGCGGATGATCGCCTCCAGCTCGCCGAGGTAGAAGAACGCGTCGTCCTCGACATCAGCGCCGCGGCTGAACACGTCCGGGCCTTTGTAGCCGGGCAGCATCTCCAGCAGGCCCTCCCGCAGCGTGCGGAAGAACCGTTCGACCGCGGCCTTGTCCGTCGGCGTGTAAGGCCGCGCCGGCTGGATAGAGATCCCCAGCCGGGCGCAGGCGCTGGTGACGTGCTCGGAGACGTAGACCTTGCCGTGGTCGACCACGATGCTGTCCGGCAGCAGGCCCGGCCCCGAGAACAGCGGCCCCTCGGCGCGGTCGACGTCCACCACGACCGCGGCGGGCAGCCCGTGGTAGGGCCAGGCGGCCTGCGCCGGCCAGCCAGCGGGCAGGGCTCGGGGGTGCACGATCTCGAACAGCACCGACGCGACGTCCACGCTCTTCGTCGATACCGGCGACAGCCGCAACCCCAGGATGCACCGCGTGTACAGGTCCATCGCGATCGTCAGCTCGACCTGAACCCAGCGCAGGGTGACCGGCTCCAGCGCGAACACGTCCAGCCGCGTGGTGTCCAACAGCACGTACTCGCCAGGCCGACTGGCACGCAGCCGTCCGTAGGAGACGGTAGGCCGGTTGGCGATCGAGCGGCGGGACTTCGCACTCGCCCCGAAGCTGCCCCGGCCGCGGCTGAGCTCGTCCACCGCCCGATAGGCAGCCCCGCCGCGCGGAACCGGCACGGTCCCGGCCCCGAACTGCCGCTCCAGCAGCCCCTCAATGCGCCGCAACGTCAACCTTTTGGTCACATTCGACTCGCCGACCTGCTCGTTCAGCACCGCGTGGCAGGCATCCACCCACCGCGGATCAACGTTGGCCAGCGGCGGGCGGTGCCGGCTGGCCGTCAGGTTCACCAGGCCGGCCTCGCCGCACTGCTGGTAATCGCGGACCCAGGCGCGGATGGTGCGATCGGAGACGCCGAGCTCTGCGGCCTTGGCCCGATACCGCTGCATCAGCGGGAGACCGGGAGCGAACTCCGGCCGCGGCTCGCCTTCGACAGCCAGATCAGGGGTGCCGGACCGGTAGCCAGTCAGCACCTCACGCACATGGCCCGCTCGCCGCAGCGCCTCCTTGCGGTCGGCGTCGTCGACCGCGAGCAGCACCCCAACCGGATCTCCGCCGCCGGCTCCAGACCCGGCCTCGGCCGTGCCGTCATCGGCCAGCGCCGGGCCGCTGGCGGGGTTGAGGAGGTCGACCACCCGGACGCGGATCGCCCGCCCGGTAGGGTCGGTGACCACCACCTCGTCGGCATCCAACGCGATGACCTGGCAGAGCTGGCCGTCCCGGCCGACCAGGCTGCCGATGCGCACACTCACCCGCGCCATGCCGCACCCACCTTCCCGCCTGGTGTGATCACCGACGTCTCGGACAACGGCTCATCTAGGCCGACCTGCAACCGCCCGGACCACAGCAGGTGCAGCAGATGCGCCCGTCCCCGGTCCCGATCCCCGGCCAGGCCGGTCGCGGCGTGCGCGACCTGGCTCCAGGTGGCAGGCGCGGTCAGCGAGTTGGTGATCGCGTCCAGTACCGCAGACTGGAACTGCCAGGCCCGGCGGTAGCCGGCCAAGAACCGCACGTTGGCCAGCAGCGTCGCTTCCGGTTCACTGGCCACCTGGAACCGCCAGCCCTGTGCCTCGACAACCCGGCGTGCCCAACCGAACGTGAACGCCACCGCCGCGTCCGCCAGCCGACGGGCGGGTTTGACGTCCACCACTGTCACCGCGCCGTCGGCAGCGATCGTCAAGAAGTCCGGCACATGCCGGCGCTGCCGGCCCTCTACGATCGCGGTCAGCTGGAACGGCTGCGAAATGATCGCCCGAAGCCCCGGCTCGCGGTCAGCCAGCAGCAGCCAGGCCAGCTCCAGCCGCGACTCATACCCGACATGGCCGCCAGTGACCGCCGACCAGTACAACCCCGAGTAGTGGGCTTGCCCCTGCCGCCACCGAAACGTCCGCCACGGCTGGCAGCCCTCAAAGCTCACCGCCGCACCCGCGGACAGCAATACCTCGCTCGTGCTCTCCTCGCGGCGCAGGCGCAACACCGCCATCTCGCGCATCAGGTCACCGCCACTACTATCCGTCACGGAACACCACCGTATGCCCCGCCGCCGCTTTGGCCTGTCTGGCGACGTCAAGGCCGTGAATTCCGGGGCTGCTCGTTATGGGACCGATACGTAGTCGTTGGTGTAGGACTTCGCCACGACAATCTTCGCTGCTGCCACCTCGGGGTCGAACTGCTTCAGAACGTTGTACACCGCGTCGGCGCCGTCGGCCCGGATCTTCCCGTCGGTCGAGAACGCCGGCAGCGCCTTCTCGATTGACTGTTGGTAGACGGCCACGTCGCCGGAGGCGAACTCCTCTGGCATTTTCGCGGCGATCTCGGTGGCCGAGTGCTGCCGCATCCATTCCAGTGTGCGCAGGATGGCCCGGGCCAGCTTGCGTGCGGTCTCTGGGTTCTTCGTCACCCATTCCTCGGTGGAGTACAGGACTGAGGCGGGGTAGGTGGACACTCCGAAGTCCTGCTGGACGCCGGCGGCGGTGCGGGTGTCGGACAGGATCTGCACGGTTCCAGCACGTTTCTCGACAACGGAGAAGGCGGGGTCAATCATCACCGCGGCGTCGACCTTGCCGGTCTCCATCGCGGCGACGGCGGTGGAACCGCCGCCGATGCCCTGGACAACGGCGTCGTCTGCTTTCATCCCGTTCTTCACCAGCAGGAATTTGAGGAAGAAGTCGGTGGACGAGCCCGGCGCGGTGACACCGACGTTGGCGCCCTTGAGGTCCTTGATCGAGGTGATCTTGCGGCGGGCCTTGGGCGAGACCGCGAGAACGAGCGACGGGTATCGCAGGATGTTCACGAATGCCTTGACGTCGCGGCGCAGGGCTTGCATCTGGATGGTGTGGTCGTAGTAGCCGCTGACGACGTCGACGCTGCCTCCCTGCAGGGCTTTGAGTGCCTTGGAGCCGCCTTGGAGGTCCTCGATCTTGACCGTCAGGCCTTCGTCGGCGTAGTAGCCGAGTTGCTGGGCCAGGGTTGTGGGCAGGTAGACGAGCAGAGGTTGACCGCCGATCCCGATGGTGAGTTCGTCCTGTCCACCACTTTCGGTGTTGTCGTCGGTGCCGCAGGCAACGAGGCCGGTCACGACGATCGCGGCGATAGCGCCGACGAGAGCGCGGCGCAGCCGGGAGCGGAGTATTGCGCGCATAGGTCCTCCAGGTTGAGGGTCGAGTCAGCTGGTGGGTGTGCCGAGGGCGTCGGGTTTCCACCTCAGCAGGTGGCGCTCGAGTCGGTGGACGACGACGTCGATGATGAGGACAACGGCGGATAGCACCACCATGCCGGCAAACACGCCGGTGGTGTCGAATGTGCCCTCAGCCTGGGAAATCAGGTAGCCGACGCCGCGTGACGAGCCGAGGTACTCGCCGACCACGGCGCCGACGATGGCGAAGCCGACACTGACGTGCAGACTGGAGAAGATCCAGGTCAGCGCGCTGGGCAAGAAGACATGGCGAAGCAGTTGCCTTTCCTTCGCGCCGAGCATCCGGGTGTTGTCGACGATGACCCGGTCGACCTCGCGGACTCCCTGGTAGGTGTTGAAGAAGACGATGAAGAAGACGAGCGTGACGCCGAAGGCGACCTTGGACCAGATGCCGAGGCCGAACCAGAGGAGGAAGATCGGTGCAAGGACGACGCGGGGAAGTGAGTTCAGGACTTTGACGTAGGGGTCGAGGATGTCGGCGAGCAGCCGGACCCGTGCGAGCAGGAAACCGAGCACGAGGCCGAGCAGTGTTCCGACCATGAGCGCGAGGATCGCTTCGGTGAGGGTAACCCGGAGGTGGGCGAGGATCTCGCCGGTGCGGAACAGGTCGACGACGCGCAGTGCGACGTCGGAGGGTTGGCTGAAGAAGAACGGGTCGACGATCGCGGCGCGGGCAAGCCCCTCCCATACGACGATGAGGATGACGGCCAGGCCGATTTGGGCGCTGAGGACGAGGAGTCCTCTGTGCGTCTGCCTGCGGTGCCGGGTGCGGGTTGTCGAGCCTGCTCCCGGATCTGGCACGGAAGGTGTCTGGGGCTGGGCCACGAGGTCAGGCGTCGACGCGTGCGGTGCGTTCATAGGTCTTCATCACCTCTTCGCGAAGGTCGGACCAGATGCGGGCATAGATCTCGGTGAACTCCGGCCGGGTGCGGATGTCCATCAGGTCGCGCGGTCTCGGCAGGTCGATCTCGTATCGGCCGACGATCGTGCTGGCGGGCCCGGCTGACAGCAGGACGACCTCGTCGGACAGCGAGACGGCCTCGTCGAGGTCGTGGGTCACGAAGACGACGGTCTTGCCGGAACCGGTCCACAGCGCGAGCAGTTCGTTCTCCATGATCTGGCGGGTCTGGACATCGAGTGCCCCGAACGGCTCGTCCATCAGCAAGATGCCGGGGTCGACGATCCACGTCTGCGCTACCGCGGTCCGCTTGCGCATGCCGCCGGACAGCTGATGCGGGTAGGACTTCTCGAAGCCCGCCAGACCCACCCGTCGCAGCCAAGCCATCGCCTGGTTCCTGCGTTCGGCGGCTGCGACGCCCCGCAGTTGCAGGCCGAGGGCAACGTTGTCCACAACGGTCATCCACGGCAGCAGCGCATCCGACTGAAACATGTAGCCGGCGGCCTTGTTCAGGCCGCCCAGCATCCTGCCATCGATCTCGACGCTCCCGGCGCTCGGCGTCCGCAGCCCCGCGATCGCATTGAGAATGGTCGATTTCCCGCAGCCGGTCGGGCCTACCACGGACAGGAATCGGCCGCGCGGAATGGTCAGGTCGATGTTGCGGACCGCGGTGTATTCCCCGCCCTCGCGCGTCCGGTAAGCCATCGTGAGGCTGGACAGCGACACGGCAGGTGGTGCGGTTGACCTTTGGCTGGAGATGGTCATTGGGAATCCCTCTCTGTCCGATGGATCTGTCGCCCACGTTCTGGCCGACCAGTCATCGTCCGATGGCGGTGATCTCGTGCTGGTGTGACTCTTTGGAGAGCAGCAGGGCGACGCCGGCGATTGCCATCAGCACGGCGACGTAGCCGAAGTACGTCGCTTGCTGGCCTCGTCCGGCCAGCCAGGTCAGCAGGAATGGGGCGGTTCCGCCGAAGACCGCCGTGGCGAGGTTGTAGGGCGTTCCGATGCCGACCGCGCGCATCTCGGTGGGGAACTGCTCGGTCATCAAGGCGGCGAGTACGCCGTACATGCTGGCGAGGAGCAGCATCAAGACGATGTCGACCAGGAGGGCGGTGAGGAAGCTGGGCTCGAGCATCGACGTGAGCGGCACGATCGCGACGGCGCCACCGAAGGTGTAGGCGAATCCCACCGGCCGGCGACCGACGGTGTCAGAGAGACGACCCAGGAGCGGCAAGGCGATCATGAAGACGAACAGCGCGGTCGTGTGCACCGCGAACGTCTGGTCGGCGGGAAGCTTGATCGACTTGATCAGGAGCGTGGGGAGATAGCTGACAAACGTGTAGAACCCGACGGAGGCGCCGGCGGTGAGGGCGAAGACCCGGACCGTTTGACGCGGGTAGTCCCTGAAGAGGATGACCAACGGGTTCTTCGACGGGCGAAGTGCGTCGTCAGCTGCTTCGAAGACGCGTGACTCGTCGACGCTTCGGCGGATCCACAGGCCTATGAGGCCCGCGACGCCGCCGATGATGAACGGGATCCTCCAACCGAAGGTGCTCATCTGCGCCGGCGTCAGTGCACGCGAGAGTGCATAGCCGAGGACAGTTGCGATGATCATTCCGGCGGCGACCGTGGAGTACCACATGCTGGTGTACATGCCGCGTTTGCCGGGTGGGGCGATCTCGGAGAGGAAGGCCATGGAGCCGCCGCTCTCGCCTCCGGCTGCGAAGCCCTGAACGAGGCGCGCCATGGTGAGGACGAGGGGTGCCGCCAGGCCGATGGTGGCGTAAGTGGGGGCGAAGCTGATGACGAACGTCGGGATCGCCATCATGATGATGGTCAGACTCAGCGCGGCCTTTCTGCCCTTCCGGTCGGCATAGATGCCGAGCAGCCATCCCCCCAGGGGGCGGACGAAGAAGCCGACTGCGAAGATCCCGAAGGTCGACAGGAGCGCGACGGTGGGGTCGCTGGGGTCGAAGAACTGGACCGAGAAGTAGACAGCGAAGGTCGAGTAGATGGTCCAGTCGTACCACTCGACGGCGTTGCCGATCGCGGCGGCCGTGAATGACTTGCCGAGTCGGGGCTGCTGTGCGGCTACTTTCTCGGAATGCGGCGAGGCGGCGGAGGTGGTCATTGCTTCGCTTTCTGAGGGAGGCCCGTTCGGGTGAGGCGGCAGGGGCGATTTCGGGCATGCTGGAGCCCGTGTCCGATCGGCGTGGTCGGACACGAGCGCTTGTCAGCGGAGGGGGTGGGGTGCTTGTTCAGGCCGGCGAGAGCTGGGTTGCCGTCTTGAGGGCGTGCTCGGCCGCGACGCGACCGAAGGTGAGCGAGCGCAGGACCGAGGTCGCGACCGGGTACTCGTGGTAGAAGAGGCCGGTCAGTTCACCGGCGGCGTAGAGGCCGGGGATGGGTGTGCCGGAGGGCGTGACGACTCGGGCGTCGATGTCTGTGCGGACACCGCCGAAGGTGAAGCAGATGACGCCGGTGAGGGGGAACCCGATGTATGGGCCTTCGTCGAGCGGCACGGCCCAGTTCGACTTGGGAACGTCGAGGCCGATGGTGTGCTTACCGTCGCGGGTTCGCCAGTCGAAGTCGTCGTCGGAGACCGAGGCGTTGAACTCGGCGACAGTGGCGGCGAGCTGGGCGGGGTCGAGCCCGAACCGCTCGGCCAGTTCCTCGATGGTATCGGCCTGCTCGGGGGCCAGGTCGGAGAGCCAGCCCAGTTCGATGCCAGGGATCCGCTGGGTCTTGGCGTCGGCGATCCAGAACGCTTTCTGGTTCTGGTTCTTCCAGATCTCGTAGCCGACCTTCTCGAAGGTGTTGTCCCAGGTGTCGTTGCCTTCGTCGTAGAAGCGCTGGGCGTTCTCGTTGACGAAGATGCCGGTCGGGAAGGTGTAGAGCACGGCGTCGGCCGCGTGGCTGCGCAGGTCGAACGGCTCGGCGTGGATCATGTCGAACTGGCCGGCGGTGTCGCCGCCGACCTCGAGGGTCATGCGGATCCCGTCCCCGCGGTTGCCTGCGACACCGGGAGCGATGATGGGCAGATCGCAGGCACGCTCGCCGATGTATCGGGTGAGCATTTCCGGGTTGCCCTGGAATCCACCGCAGGCCAGGACGACCGCGGGGGCGGTCAGAGTCCGCTGCAGACCGGTGTTGTCCCTGACCACGACGCCGTTGACGCGGCCGGCGTCGTCGGTCGTGAGACGGATCGCCTCGGTTTCGTAGAGGAAGTCGACCCCTTCGAAGGACTCAAGGGTTGTGGAGAGTGCTTCGACGATAGCTAGGCCGCCACCATCGGGCCGGCCGGGAGGGGTCACCGAGGGGACGCCGTTGTCAAAGGTGTGGGCGAGCGGGAACTCGTCGAACAGCAGCTTCACGCCGTGTTCGCGCAGGAACGCCACGGTGGCCGGGGTCTGCTCCTCGAACCGTTCACAGTAGGCGCGGTCGGCCAGTCCGCCGGAGACCTTCTGCATGTAGTCGACCCAGTTGGGGTCGAGCTTGCCGTCCGGGTCGATACGCAGAAAGGCGCCGGTCCAGCGGGTCGCGCCGCCGCGCTGCTCCTTGGGGCCGCGGTCCAGGATCGCGACGCGTGCCTGGACCCCGCTCTTCGCCGAGTTCTCCGCGTAGGTGACTGCGGCGGCCAATCCGGCCGCACCGTGTCCGACGACGATCAGTTCGTACTGGTTGTGCATAGTGTCACTCCTTCTCCTCCACGATGGTCGACCACTCGTCAGCGCAGGCTGAACGGGTCGGTGATGGCGTCCTCGTCGGACTCAAACCAGATGGCTTTGGGCTGGGTGAACTCGGCGAACCCTTCCAAGCCGTTCTCGCGACCGTGGCCACTCTCCTTGATTCCGCCGAAGGGCGTTGCTGGATGCAACGAGCGGTAGGTGTTGACCCAGATCGTCCCGGCCTCGAGCTCACGGGCAACGCGGTGGGCACGCCGGAAGTCGTTGGTCCACACGCCGGCGGCGAGACCGAACGGCGTGTCGTTGGCGATGCCGATTGCCTCGTCCTCGTCGCTGAACCGGATCACTGACAAGACGGGCCCGAACAGTTCGTTCTGTGCGACATCCATGTCGTTGGTGATCCCGTCCAGCACGGTGGGCGGGAAGAACCAGCCGTCCTGGTCGGTGAGCTGGTCCAGCCCGCCGGCCTCGACGGCGGCGCCCTGCTTGACGGCCTTGGCGACCCGGGTGACGACTCCGTCGTAGATCTTGGCCTGCGACATCGGGCCCATCTCGGTCCGCGGGTCACGAGGGTCGCCGAGTCTGATCGTCTTGGCTCGCGCGGCGACCCGGCGGACCAGCTCGTCGGCGATGCTCTCGTGTGCGAGGAGTCTGGACCCGGCGATGCAGGTCTGGCCGGCGGCGGCGAAGATCCCCGTCACGACGCCGTCGACAGCACGGTCGAGGTCGACGTCTTCGAAGAAGATGTTGGCCGACTTGCCGCCGAGCTCGAAGACGCTCTGTTTGAGTCCCTGGGCGGCGCGGGCGGCGACCAGCCGCGCAGAGTCCACGCCTCCGGTGAAGAACACCTTTCTCACCAGCGGTTCTCCGACGAGCGCGTCGCCGGCGACCGCCCCATCGCCGTGGACGACGTTGAGGACACCGTCGGGAAGCCCCGCCTGCGTGGCGAGCTTGGCGAGCAAGTAGAGGGACTGGGAGTTCACTTCAGGTGGCTTGACCACGACCGTGTTCCCCGCTGCGATCGCGGGCGCGAGGCTCATCGAGCCGAGGAGCATCGGGGAGTTGAAGGCCGGGATCACCCCGATCACGCCGTACGGCTCCCTGACTGTCACCGTGAGCAGGGATGCCTTGTCGTGCGGGATCTGGCGGCCGTCGAGCTGGTAGGCCAAGGACGCGTAGTAGTGGTACCAGTTCGACAGCATGTTCTGTTGGGTGAGGACTTCGCGGATCACCTTGCCGGCGTCGCGCGACTCGAGGTCGGCCAGCTCCTGTGCGTGCTCTGCGATGAGGTCACCAAGCCTCCACAAGATGTTGGCGCGCTGGGTTGGCCCGACGCGGCGCCACGAGCGGAAAGCCTCGTCGGCGGCCGAGACGGCCGCTTTCACGTCGGCGTCGTCCCCGGCGGCGATCTCCCACCACGGTTGCCTGTTCATCGGGTCGAGGGTGGGCAGGTAGTTGCCGGACTCCGGGGCGGTGTCGCGGCCCCGGATCCAGTGGTTGGTATGCGACAGGCTCACGCGATCACCCCTCCCAGGTGCCCGGGCACCTGGCGCTTGCGAGGTGCGAAGGCGAGCTCGGACTCGGGCAGCTTGCCCTGGAGGTAGTCGGCCAGCTGGTCGGTGGCGCCCTGGGCGAATTCGGCGAATGCTTCCGCGACCACCCATCCGACGTGCGGGGTGAGGACGACGTTGGGCAGGGTCCGCAGCGGCGAGTCGGCCGGGAGCGGCTCGTGGGCGAACACGTCGAGGCCGGCGGCCCGCAACGGTCCGTTCGCGAGGACCTCGGCGAGCGCATCCTGGTCCACGATCGCGCCGCGGGCGGTGTTGACGAGCACCGATCCGGGCTTCATCGCCCGCAGCCGTTCCCGGCTGAGGTAGCCACGCGAGCGTTCCGACAGCCGCAGGTGAACGCTGACCACATCGGAGGTCGCCAGCAGCTCGTCCAGCGGGATCCGAGGGGTTCCGTCCACGCTGTGGGTGTTTCCGCTCTCGCTGACGGAGGCGACGACATCCATGTCGAAGGCCCTGCCCAGCCGGGCGACCGCGCGGCCCTGGAGGCCGAGCCCGAGGATGCCGAGCCGCCGCCCGCGCAGCGTGCCGCCCATGTTCTGGGTCCAGTTCCCGGCGTCGGCGTCACGGACCGCCTCAGGCACCCGGCGCAGCGCGGCGATCATCAACCCGATCGTCAGCTCGCGCACGGCGGCCTCACAGGCCGCGTTCTCCCTCCACAGAGGAACCACGATGTCGCGTCTGGCGGCCTGTTCCAGGTCGATGTGGTAGGCGTGCCCACCGGTCTGGAGGATCATCTCGAGCTGCGGCATCCGATCCAGCACCGCGACGTCGATACGGGTGCGTTCACGCACGGCCATGACGAACCGCGCGTCGCGGACAAGCTCGTCCGGAGTATCGCTGAGCGGCTGCCGGAGCACGTGGACGTCCGCCAGTGTGCGCATGGTGTCCAGCGCCGCCGACCGTCCGATCTCCCCCTCCCAGTCGTCGAGGATCAGCAGCTTGGGCTTCCCGGTGCTCATCCATCCACCTTCCGTGTTTCTGCGAAGTTAATTTCGAGTTATCGGAGTCTGTGTCGGCCGTCACTCGTCTGTCAAGAGCTCGCGATCTGGCGAGTCTCGGCCCGTTCGCGCTTCGCCCGACAGGAATCCAGCAGGACCCTTCAGTGATTGACAAGGCGTCACACGGGCGCCGAAGATGACAGAAGTTACGTAGATACGGATTGGACTTCGCGAATGGGAATCGGAGAGCGGTTGCCGCTGACCGGGATCAGGGTTGCGGACTTCTCCTGGGTGGGGGCCGGTCCGTTCATGACCAAGCCGCTGGCCGACCATGGCGCCGAGGTCGTCAAGGTCGAGTCCCGCGCCCGCACCGACGTCATCCGGAACATGCATCCATTCCGCGACGGGGTGCCCGGGGTCAACCGCAGCGGCTACTTCGCCAACCGGAACTCCAGCAAGCGGTCGATCTGCCTGAATCTTCAGACCGGCCGCGGGCGGGCGCTCGCCCTCGACCTGATCGCTCGAAGCGACGTTGTGGTCAACAACTTCACACCCGGGACGATGGACCGATTCGGGCTGGGCTACGACCATGCCCGCGAAGTGCGGCCGGACGTGGTCTACCTGGATATGCCGATGCAGGGCAACGTCGGCCCGCACTATCGCCACCGCGGTTACGGACTCTCGATCGGGGCCCTGTCCGGCTTCTACGGGCTCTGTGGCTACCCGAACAGGCCTCCGGTCGGCACTGGCACCAACTACCCAGACCACGTGCCGAACCCACTGCACGGCGCCATCGCAATCCTCGCCGCGCTGCACCGCCGAAACCGCACCGGTGAAGGTTGCAGAATCGAGCTCGCCCAGATCGAGTCGACGATCAACGCGGTCGGGCCCGCCATCGTGGCGGCCGGCGTCGGCCAGCACGTCAACCGGCGTGGCAACCGCGACGACCTCTATGCACCGAACGGGGTCTACCCCTGCCGGGGAACCGACGAGTGGTGTGCGATCTCCGTCGGTACCGACGAGCAGTGGCAGGTCCTGATCGAATGCATCGACCAGACGGGTGACCTGCGGCGGGAGAGCCTCCGGACAGCCCAAGGGCGAAGAGACAACGCCGACCAGCTCGACCAGCTCATCGCAGAGGCGACCCGCAGGCTCGACGCACACGAACTGACCGCCATGCTCGTCGAGCATGACATCGCAGCGGCCAGAGTCGCCTCAGCCCACGACGTCCTGTACGACGACCAGCAGCTTCGCGCGCGCCACCACTGGGTCGTGCTCGACCACCCAGAGATGGGGCCCAGTGTTTACGACAACCTCCCCTACACCCTGTCCCGCACCCCAGGTCGGCTGCGCGGGCCGGCTCCGCTGCTGGGAGCCGACACCCACGACGTGTGCACGCAACTGCTCGGGATGAGCCAGGACGACTACGACAAGGCACTCCAGGAAGGCGCGGTCGGCTGATGAGCATCGATATCGAGGACTCTGCACGGGTCCGACTGATCCGGATGAACCGCCCCGAGGTGCTCAACGCCCTCGACCCCGACTCGATGCAGCGGCTTGCGGCGGCTCTGATCGGGTTCCGCGACCACCCCGACCTGGATGTCGCGATCATCACCGGTGAGGGAACCAAGGCCTTCTGCACCGGTGCCGACCTGCGCCGTACCCTGCCCGACCAGACACCGTTCGCTGCCGCCCACCTCAACTCCTGGCAGAACGCGGTCGACGCCGGCACCTACATCCGGGCCATCACACTGCACGAGCTCGGGATCGCCAAGCCGCTCATCGCCGCCATCAACGGCCACGCCATCGGCGGCGGGCTCGAGATCGCCCTCGAATGCCACCTGCGCATCGCTTCGACGACCGCCACGTTCGGTCTTCCCGAAGCGCGCTGGGCGTCGGTGCCCGGCGCGGGTGGCGTGTCCAACCTGCTGCGCTGCATGCCACCCGCCGTCGCGATGAAGATGCTCCTGACCGGCGAACGCATCGACGCGGCCACCGCACTGGCCCACGGCCTCGTCAGCGACGTGACCGAGCCCGAGGCGCTCCTCGACCAGGCCATGTCGCTGGCACAGCGCGTCGTGGCCAACGGCCCTCTCGCCCTCAAAGCCATCACCACCATGGCCGCAAGGACCGCCGAGATGACGCTGTCGCAGTCGATCGCGACCGAACACCTGATGTGGGGACTGCTCAGAGACACCCACGACCGGATCGAGGGCCGCGCCGCCTTCGCCGAGAAGCGGTCCCCCATCTACTCATCCACCTGATCACCAACGCCCAAACCAAGGAGACAGCATGCATCCACCCTCGAAACGTCACGTGATCGGTCAACAGTGGTTCGCCACCGACGACCAGTCCCGCGTCAGGCTCCGCGTGAGCGAGAACCCCACCGACGGCTCACGCTGGTTCCCGCCCCTGGAATCGCTTGGCACCTTGACCGAGCTCCCGGCGATCGAGATCGGCCCCTCCGGCGTCGCGTACGCCTCAACCGTCGTAAGGGTCGGTCCCGCCAGGTTCGAGCCGCCCTATGTCCTCACCTACGTCGACGTCGACGGCGTCCGGATCCTGGCACACTCCCCCGGCGAGACCCCGTTGCGCCCCGGCACACCTGTCGAGCTCGTGCTGGACCGTGTCGGCGCCGAAGCGCCCACCGCTCACCCGGGCCATGAGCCAGGACCGTCCATCGAACTGTGGTCCTACACAGCCACACCGGTCACGGAAGGAACGACCCGATGAAGAACGTCGTCATCGCCGGAGCCTCCGTTGAGCCCTTCGGAAAGAAGGTCGGGGACAACGTCGCCGAGATCGGCGGCCGCAGCCTGCAAACCCTCTTGCGCAGCAGCGGAGTAGCCCCTGAGCAGGTCGACGCCGGCTTCGTCGGAAGCGTCTACGGCGGCTCGCTGATCGCCCAGCGCGTCATGCAGCGGGCGGCGATCTCGGGGCCGCCCGTCTTCACCGTCGAGAACGCCTGCGCCAGCGGCGGGACGGCCGTACACCTGGCATGGCAGGCAGTCGCGGCCGGCACCTATGACTGTGTGGCGGTGGTCGGCGTCGACCAGCTCTCGGTGTTCGGCGGCGGAGCATTGCCCCTGACCACAAACGACATCGAGACCTCCCAAGGTGTCGTCATGCCGGCGACCTATGCCATGCGCGCGCAGCGCTACCTGCACGACTTCGGTGCCGACGTTGCGAGTCTTGATGCGGTGTCGGTGAAGAACCGCGGCAACGGGGCGCTGAACCCCCGGGCGCACTTCCAGACAGCCGTAACCCCTGACGAGGTCGAGCAGTCCCGGCCCGTGGCCGACCCGCTCAGGTTGCTCCACTGCTGCCCGAACAGCGACGGCGCCGCCGCCGTACTGGTCTGCAGCCAGGACTTCGCACGGACCATCCAGCGCCCGACCGTCGCTATCCGTGCCAGCGTCGTCCTCTCGGGACAGTTCCACACCGGGTATCGGGACATGACCTGGCCCGACATCACCCACCGCGCCGCGTCACTGGCCTACCAGCGGGCCGACCTTGGGCCCAACGACCTGGACCTGGTCGAGCTGCACGATGCATTCAGCATCGCCGAGCTCCTGCATTCCGAGGCGCTCGGAATCTCCGAACGGGGCAAGGCGCACCGCGACGTCCTCGACGGGGACTTCGCTCGTGACGGCCGCGTCGCGGTGTCCCCGAGCGGCGGCCTGCTGTCGCGTGGTCACCCGGTCGGTGCTACCGGCGTCAGCCAGCTCGCCGAGTCCTACTGGCAGCTCACCGGCCAGGCAGGTGCCCTGCAGATCGACAACGCCCGAATCGCCCTCAACCACACCACCGGCGGAGGGATCTTCGGTGTCGACAACGGGGCCTGCTCGGTCCACATCCTGGAGGCCGCCGAGTGACTACGACAACGCCACTTGCCGTCCTCCACGGCGTCGACGACGACATCAGCGCGGCCTGCTTCAGTCAGCTGACGGCCACGGGTTTCGAGGTGCTGCGCGACCAGCCGGCCACAACGACGATCGACGCACTGGTCTTCAACCCGGGTCTGTACGAGGACACAACGGCCAGCACGGATCCACTGCCGCGCGCGTGCCAACTGGAGCCGCTCGTCGATGCCCATCGCCAACAGCTGATCTCGGCGGGAGGCGGGGCCGTCGTCGTCATCGCTGCGCGCGACTGGCTCGGCGCCGCCCCACGGATCCGGCTGGCGGCTGCCGCCGGAGCCTTGGTGGCCGCCGCACGCAGCCTGGCGCTGTCGATGGCTCCTGCCGGGGTGACGGTCAATGTCGTAGTCCCCAACTTCAGTGGACCACCGCCCGCTAACGAGGTGCCTACAGAGCCCCGGCGCCTCACACCCCACAAGATCACCTCGGTCGACATCGCCAACGCGGTCGCGTTCTTCGCCGACGCCCGCAGCCGCTACATCACCGGCCAGGTGTTCTACGTCGACGGCGGCTCCAGCTTGCTGTCGAGCCTCTCGGTTTGACTTCGAAGGATGATCACGATGCTCAGCAACAAGACCGCGCTGGTGACCGGCTCGGCCCAGGGAATCGGGTTCGCGATCGCGCGCGAACTGGCGTCCTTGGGCGCGAACGTGGTGGTTGCGGATCTCAACGAACCGGGAGCCGCACGGGCGGCCCAGCACATCATCGACGAGGGCGGCAACGCCGCCGGGCAACCGCTCGACGTCACGTCGCGGTCCTCGGTAGAGGACGCGTTCGGCCAGACCCGTGAACGATTCGGGCCCGTCGACATTCTCGTCAACAACGCCGGCATCAGCATCGACGCGGGCCTGCGCAAGCTCACCGACCAGCAGTGGAACGCCACCATCGCGGTCAGCCAGACCGGGGTCATGCTGTGCTCGCAGGCGGCCGCACGGCAGATGACCGCCGACGAATCCCGGGGCGGGACCATCGTCAACATCGCCTCCCGGGCCTGGCTGGGCTGGTGGGGCCAGACCGCCTACGCCTCGGCCAAGGGCGGAGTTGTGTCGGCCACCCGCTCGATGGCCATCGAACTGGCCAGGTACGACGTCAGGGTCAACTGCATCGCCCCCGGCCTCATCGACACGCCCCTGTTGCGTGCCGAGCCGGCGCACGTGATGGAACGCCTCCTGCAGGCACAACCACTGGGCACGATCGGATCCGACCGCGACGTCGCCTGGGCGACCGCATACCTGGCCGGGCCGACCAGCGCGGGTGTCACCGGCCAGGTTCTCTACGTGTGCGGGGGCAAGAGCCTCTACGCCCGCCCGGCACGGTGAACACGACGCGGTGAGACCGGGCCGACGTCGACACCTTCGACTCGGTAGGGAGCACCCGGCACGGTCACGGGCTCACCGTCGACGACGACATGACGGAAGAAGCCACGCGCGAGCAGCTGCTCATTTCGCAGCAAGTCCTCCGGGGTGGACACCGGCGAGATGCTCACCCCATGGCGCTGCCCCTGCTCGCACAGGTCGACTTTCGTTCGGCCGTCGGAGTGGCGCTCGAACAAGGTGCGGAACTCAAGCGCAGCCTCGGCCGAGCGGCGCCACCGCTGGTCCCGCCACCGCTCCCGGCTCAGCTCGTCGGCGATCGCGTCCGACCCCGAAGCACGCATCCAGTCGATAAGACCGTCCCAGGCCAACGGCAGACCGCCCAGCCCGGTGACGAGATACACGAGTCCGTCGACGCATCGGAACAGTCCGCTGCCCGCCTCGCTCGACCGTGCTCCCGTGCGAGTTCGCACGACCCCCTCCAGGTCGACGTACTGCACGGCGTTCTCCAGCGAGTGGGCGACCGCCTCCTGAGCAGACACATCCACGAGCTGGCCCGCGCCGTCCGTCCCCTCGGAGTCGCGCGCCAACAACGCGATCAAGGTAGCCACCACGCCGTGCAAGCTGGCGGCCACCGAGGACTGCTCGGCATATGGGCGGACTGGCGGATCGTCGGGATCACCAGCCAAAGCCAAGAGCCCGCCGGCAGCAAGGAGCGACAGGTCGGAGGCTGGACGGTCCTTGCCAGGCCCGGTCAACCCCCACGGTGAGACCGACAAGTGGATCAGACGCGGGTACCTGGTGCTCAGGTCGTCAAGGCCCTTGCGTCGCAGGTCCGCAGGACGCGAATCGGTGACGACGACGTCAGCCGAGGCCAGCATGCTGTCGAGCTCTGCTCGGCCCGCCGGCGATGCGTAGTCGAGCTCCATGATCGTCTTGGAGAGGTTGTTGAACACCGAACGCGCTGAGGATCCCGTGCCGGGTAGATGATCGGCGGCATCCTCGCCGGGTCGCGACGGCGACTCCACGCGTAACACCGCGGCCCCGAGGTCCGCCATGAGCCGGGCAGCGTAGGCGCCACGCGTCTCGCTGAGGTCCAGTACCGAAAGCCCCGAGAGTAGACCTGAATTTCGGGCCCCAGAAGCAATGACTTCGTACATGCGAATGATGCTACGCAGATGCGGAGTCGGGGTCTAGGTGTCGTCTCATCTTTGGGCGTAAAGTATCGACGACCGTCGGCCAACAGGCATGGGAACACGAACATGAATTCAGACAGGATCGACCGAGCGCTCAGCGTCCTGCTCAACCTCTCCCAGCACCCGGACGGCAGGACACTCAAGCATCTGAGCGAGGACCTCGGACTGCCGATGAGCAGCGCACACGATCTCCTACAGGCCATGGTAGAGATCGATGCCGTGCGCACGATCGGGCCCCGCAACTATGCACTGGGCACAAAGGCGATCGCGCTCTCGCTGACCATCGTCGACTCGATCTCACTGCGCAACATCGCCCGCCAGTACCTCGCCGCCCTCTCGTCGGCAATCAGCGAGAACGTCTACCTCGGCGTCCGCACCGGCGACACCGTCTCCTATGTCGACCGTTTCGAGGCTTCACAGGTGCTCTCGGTCGTGATGCAACTAGGCAGCGAACGACCCCTGCACGCCTCGAGCGTAGGCAAGCTGATGGCCGCCTACAACCCAGACCTAGAGCAGAAGGTGCTCTCAGCCTCCACACTGCACGCCTACACGCCGTTCACCAAGACCAACCGTGAGGAACTGCGCAGGGAGTACGCCCGCATCCGGGAGCAGGGCTTCAGCATGAGCGACGGAGAGAGCGTCGAAGGAATCGTCGGGCTCTCCACACCCATCTGGGACCACACCGGCACGGCCGTCGCCGCCGTCCATGTCTCGGCACCGCGCGGACGACTCGCGGAGGACCGCCGCCCCTTCGTCATCGACCAACTTCGGCAGGCCGGCAACGGGATCTCCACCCAACTGGGAGCCGATCTCCAGGACCGCGGCGCTCGCCTCTCGGCCGAGGCGTAGATCACCACGCGGCGACCTGTGCACGAGCGCGCCCCGGCGGCGTGCGGCGACAATCCGGCCATCCAGCAGCCTTAGGTCTCGAGTTCGCGGTAGCCGTTCACCCCCTTTCGAAGCTGTGGTTCGCGAGATTCCCATCTCGGGGCGGCGACATGCGCGATCGGTCGCGTGCGACATCACTCGAGAAGCCGTCGGCGTTCTTTCGGCGAGAGCGTGGCATTGCGGTGCATCATCGAGCTGGTCCTACTCTCCGCAGTTGAGCCGGTAGCTTGCGATCCCCAGGACGAGCGCAAGCGCACCGACGATTCCGGCGAGGATGGTGGCTGCCGATGGCATGCCCCACTGACCGACCGCGTAGCCGGTTGCGACCGTGAGGATGGCGGCGGGCAGGTAGGCACTGATGTTCAGTGCGGCGTTGGCTTCGGCCCGGCGATTGCTGTCGACGTGGTGGGCGATGAGTCGGAGTCCGCCGAGTTGGCCGAGGCCTTGTCCGGTACCCGCGAAGACCGCGGCGGCGACGAAGAGCCAAGGATTCTTCGTCGTAACGGTCAGGGCGACCGCGCTCACGGCGAGGACCGTGCTTGCGGCTCCGAGGGCGAAGAGCCGGTGGACCGGGAGCTTGGTGAGCGCAAGCTGTGATCCGGTTGCCGCTAGGAACATCACGCACGCCGCTCCGCCCGCCAGCAGGGGCGAGGTGTTGCCCACGGCAAGGATCAGCAGGGACGGACCGAGCGAGAGGACGAACGATGTCGCGGTGAGGCCGGGCGCGAAGACCGCCGCACCGGTTGAGACATGCCTGCGGTGCTGCTCGAGGACGCGGGGAAGACGCGGCCACGGGAACCCGGCGTTCGGGGTGGATCGCGCCAAAGGTAGGCCGACGTACCCGCCGAGCGCGAGGAGCAGCAGTACGACGTTGATGCTGAACACCGGGACAACTGGCGACCCCGTGACCTCATAGACAACCCCGCCGAGGAGTGGGCCGAGGCCGGCGCCGAAGACCATCGCGATCGAGGCGAGCATCGAGGTCAGGTTCCGTCGATACTCGCCGCCAAGGTCGACGACGGCGGCCATGCCGGCGGACACGACAACGCCGACCGCGATGCCCACCAGGAGTCGAGCGATCAGCAGAACCGCGACGTTCTGGGCGACCATGAACAGAACGGCTGAGGCCAGTGCCACCAGGATCCCCGGCACCACCACCGACTTGCGGCCATAGAAGTCTGCAGCTCGACCGGCGACCAGCAGGGCCGCAACAAGTCCGGCGATGTAGGCGGCAAAGATCACCGTCAGTGTCCCGGCGGAGAAGCCGACCCTGTGCTGCCAGTACACGTACAACGGAGTCGGTGAGTTCGACAACGCGAAGACGGCTGTCACCGCCCACGCCGCGCGCGAGAGCTGCCAGGCCGAAGCGGCCCGGGAGTGGACTGGGGTTGCCTTCGTCGTCACCACTGTCTCCTTGTACGAGTATTTTCGTACTGTGACGGTAGTAGTACGAAAATACTCGTACAAGTTGGTAGGCTGATCCGTATGGATGCTGTCGACGCTGTTGAGCTGCCGCCCCTCCTGCCGGAGCCTGCCGCGAACGACCTGCGCCTCGAGGCGGTGATGGCGGCGCTGGCCGAGCCCTTGCGCATGACAATCGCCCGCAAGCTGCTGCTCGACTCAGATGAGTTCGACCACCCGTGCGGATGGTTCGGTTTCGACCGTCCCAAGTCGAGCCTCACTCACCACTTCAAGGTGCTACGCGAAGCGGGGGTCATCCATCAGCGGCAGTACGGGCTCGAACGACGCAGCCGCCTCAGGGTCGACGACCTGAACGACCGCTTCCCCGGGCTGCTAGACCTGATCGCAGCAACAGAATCGCGGTAGCGCGCAACCGTACTCATCCCAGGACGCAAAAATGACCGGATGGTCAGGCGAAACCCCCAGGTTGATCTTGCGGCGCTGGCGCGCGGAGGACGTTTTGCGCATGGTTGCCGTCAACGGCGATCCCGAGATCACGTGTTGGATCCGTGACGGGAGAAAGCATGACGAGGAAGCAGACGCGTAGCGGAGTCCAGGCATGGGAGCGCGAGTGCGACTCGCGGGGCTTCGGCCTGTTCGCGGTGGAGATCCGGTCCACGGGCGAGCTGGCCGGATTCACCGGCCTTTCAGTGCCCAACTTCTTGCCTGAGGTACTACCGGCGGTTGAGGTCGGCTGGCGCCTGGGGCGTGATCACTGGGGTCGGGGCCTGGCCAACCGTTCGCCAAATGTGCGCGACCAACCCGCTTCCCCCTTTCCGCCGAGGTAGCTTCAGTCCCACTGAGCCGCGCAACGTGTCGGTAAGACTTGCCGACCCGAGTTCCCCGACTCATTTCCAAGTGGAATCGCGTTGGAAGTCAGTCGCGGGAATTGGAACTGTCGCCTGGGAAGCTACATCAGGCCGGATGATCGAACTCCCCTGCCTTCATCCCTGCCCTGAACGCGTCCCACTCTGGTGCGGTGAACCGCAGGACCGGGCCGTTGCCGTTCGCCTTGCTGTCGCGGACCGCCGCTCCCCCGTCCGGCATGAGGGCTACCTCGACGCAGTTGTTGTTGGCGTTGCTGCGGGTGGCTTTGCGCCAGGCAGCATGGGTGGGGTTGGTCATTTGCTTCCTTTCGATCACGCGCCTGGGACGCGGTGCACTTGGTGGCGACTCGGCCCCTACGCCGTCCCCCACTCCCTTGGCGGTGTGGGGGACGGCAGGGCCCTCGGCGGGATCCCGCCCGATCCCGGGGCTGGAACGGCGGACGACCGCACTCACTGGTTCAGCCCGGTCGCCCACCGGCTTCGGGGGTGCCCTGGCCGTGCAACCCACAGGGGTGGCGCGCGGACAGGGCACCGGGAAGCGGAACTCGGCCGGCGCAGGTCATTGAGGAGGAGTACCTGCGTTGAGGAGCGGCCGATTCCGCTGGATCAGGAACTGGCGCGGCGCCAGCCAGCCCGCACGCCGCGATCATGACGCTGAGTCCGGCGCCTGGGCGAGCGGCGGGTTGGTCGGCTGGTTGGTCACATTGAGGCTCGGGAACCGCCTTGCCATCGCGGCCGCGTACCGACCGGCAAGCCCGGCCTCGGCGCGGTACTCGGCGATGATGTGCGGCCCGAACCAGACCCTGACGATGCGCAGCGGCGCGACCGGCGCTGTCGCGGTCGTCATGGCAGATCCCGGATCTCGCGACGAATGTCGCGGAGGATGAAGAACCACAGGTAGCTGGCCGACCAAGCCAGCACCTCGAAGCCGCTCACCTCAAAGCCGTCCATCAGACTCTGCTCCCCAGATGCCGATTTGAGTGGAGCCACGGGCCGGGATCGGTGGGAGGAAACCCGGCCCGTGGTGTGTTGCTCAACCACCAAACCGGAACAGGTCAGCGGTCGCCAAGGGATCCGCTGTTGCGTCGCTGTTGCGTCATGGCGAGCTGTTGCGTCCTTGTTGCGTTCGGGCCAGATGCCCTGGACACAAAGGGTTTCCGTGCACTCAACTAGTCGTTGCTGACAGCAAGAAGAGCGGGAACAAGAGAGCCCGCCACCATGCCCAATGGGCACTGCAGCGGGCTCGCTGAACTGCCGACCGGACTACCCGGCGCGGGCCAGGAACTCGTGCGCTGATCGCGCCGAGCCGTACGGACGGAGTTGCAGGGTGAAGTCCGCGAGCGCGCCGCTCGGCCGGGCCGAGTCGACACCGTCGATCTGGTCCAGGGCCTCACCGGCGACCGCGCAGGCGGCGTCGACGTCGCCGAGCCGAAGGTGTGCCTCGGCCGACCGCACCAGGTACAGGGCGTTGTCCCGGGCGTAGCCATCGGAGGCGTACGCGCTCTCGCGCGCCGCGGCGAAGTACTCTAGCGCCTGGCGTGGGTCGTCCAGCTCGAGCGCGGACGAGGCCGCAATCATCTCGATCTCACCCGCCGACATCCAGTACGCCCACGGCGGATCCCCGTCGCCAGAGCCCGATTCGTAAGCCGATCTCGCCGCTTCGAGCTCGCGTGCACAGCCGATGCGGTCGCCGGTCTTGGACAGCGCGCGACCGGCGCGCATGTGCAGCATCGCCCGCACCGTAGGTGTCGCCCGGCGGGTTTGCTGCTGGGCCGTGCGCACGAGGTTCACCGCATCCTGCGGGTTGCCACCGGGGACGGAGTAGGCCTGGATCGCCATGAACGCCAGCACGTTGGCGCCGCAGGCCGCGTCGCCGGCCGAGGCCGATGCCCGAAGCGCGGAGATGTAGTACGACTGCGCGGCCGAGTGCCGCCCTGCATCGAAGTGGAGCCAGCCGCAGATCCGAGCCGACTCCGCAAGTGCTGAGAACAGCCGCTGCCCGATCGCGTCGCCGTACAGCGCGTCGTCGGCGAGCCGGCTGAGCAGGGTGAACTCTGCGGTCGCCAGCTGCCTCAGTTCGCCGCCGCCGAGACTGTCGTCCAGCCGGCGCAGATCGTCCAGGCGCTGTTCCAGCCGGTCGAGGGTTGCTGCTGTGAGCGGGCGCCGCCCGGTCGAGGCCTGAGTGGATGCGTCAGCATCCAGGGCTCCGGACCACTCGGTGCCGATCGAGGTGAGCAGCCCACCTGAAGCGATCAGAAATGCGCGACGATCCATCGAGCCTCCCTGCGCGGCAGCGGCGGTCGAAACCACCGTACCTGCAGGAGTCCACGGTGAATGAAGTACGGCGTGGTCATCGTGGAACGCATGCCTCAGCCAGTCAGGCCAGCGAACCTGTTTCACCGTGGCGATCGGGACGCCATGCAGCTCAGCGATCGCATGCTGCGCCGCCGCATCCGGCGCGTTGGCGCCGGATTCCCACCGGATCACTTTCTCCCGGCGGATCGCCATCGCGCCGTACCCGAGTCGTTGGTGCTCGCGGTCGACCAGGACCAGGTACTGCTCGGCCGTCACCCCCATCTCGGCACGCAGCGCCGCCAACGGATGCCGGTGCTCGGTTCTCACGGCCAGCTCCTCCCCGAACTGGGTGACTCCCACGGCGCGGGGCCAGAATCTTCCTCGCGCCTCTTGACGTAGCGGACTGCTCTCGCTATGTGACCGATTGTGGTCGCAGTCCAGAGATCCGAGTCGCAGAGTTTCTGCGAGTCCACGGCCAGTAACCGCCCAGATGGGAGAATGAAGGCGGACCTGACCACAGGGAGAGCGATGACCGCGACGACCACAGGGCAACGGATCGCCCGCGCCCGCAAACGCAGGGGCTGGACCCAAGCCCAGCTGGCGGACGCACTGGGCTACTCCGTGAGCTGGGTCAGCCAGGCCGAGCGCGGCGTGATCCCGCTCGACCGGTTCAGCGTCCTCGACAGGGTCGCCGACGTCCTCGGCGTCGAAATGGTGGAGCTCACCGGCCAGCCGTACCGGCACGCCAGCCCCGATCTCGACTCCGGCCACAACGGCATCCCGGCGCTGCGGCTCGCGCTGCAGCGTGCCCTGATGCCCCACTTCCGCGACACGGCTCGCGCCCCCCGGGTGCTGTCCGACCTTCGCGCCGAGATCGTCGCGGCCGAAAGTCTGCGTCAGGCTGCCGACTTCGGGACCTTGGGCGGGATCATGCCGTCCCTGGTCGACGACGTCTCAGCGGCCCTTCGCGCGACCGAAGGAGCCGCGCACGACGAACTCGCCACCCTCTTCGTCAGGGTCTGCCACATCGCCCGCGTCACCTCCGACCTCACCGGTCACCATGACCTCGCCTGGACCGCGGTCGAGCTCGAGGTGCGGACCGCCGAAGCTCTCGGAGCACCGGCACCGCTCGCGGCCGCTTCGTGGGACCTGTGCGGGGTGTGGCTGCACGCCGGCGGCGACGCCCTGCGCTCCGCGAAGGCCGCCGCCGTCGAGAGTATCGACCGGCTCGACCCGTACGTCGGCCGTGACGCCACCCTCACCGCGCTGTGGGGAGCGATGCACCTGCGCGCTGCGGTCGCCAGCTCCCGGCTGTGGGCCGAAGCCGACGTCCGCAGCCACCTCGCCGAAGCCGCCCGCGTCGCTCCGGCGACTGGCAACCCCTGGCAAACCCAGTTCAACGCGCCGAACGTCGCCCTCCATGCACTTGAAACTGCTGTCGAGCTCGGGCATCCGCAGGATGCGCTCGGCCTAGCAGACCGAGTGCCGGTCGAGGCCATGGGATCGACCGAACGCCGAACCCACTACTGGACCTGCCGAGCTAGAAGCCTCGGCATGGCGCACCGTGACGACGCAGCCCTCGAAGCGCTCCTGGAAGCCGAGCGCCTCGCCCCCGCGCACGTCCACAACCGGCCGATGGCTCGCGAGCTCGTCACCGATCTCCTCCATCGCGGCCGCCGGCCCTCGCCCAAGCTTCGCCATCTCGCCCGGCGAATGGCACTCAGCACCTGAGCCCGTGCCTGCCTCGACGTCGGTTTCGAGGACCGCTCAGCCGACCTGCTGCAGTTCCTTCAGCCTCTGCTTGATGCAGTCGATGGACTGTCGTGCGGTGAGTGCGGTGTCCCAAACATTGGTCCACACCGCCTGATATAGCTCCACCTGCTCCGGCTCTTGCAGGTACAGAAACCCTGCGTAGCCGTCGATGTAGACAGTGGACGGCTCGATCAGGCGCCCATTTCCGCGCGGCGGAAAGTCCAGCACGATGAACGGGCCCGTGGTGAGGCCCGCATGCTCCCGCTCAAGCGGCATCAGCCGGATCTCCACGTTGCCCAGCCGCGCCGTCTTCAACAGGTGAGCGAGCTGGCCGGCCATCGTCGTTGGCCCGCCAATGCGACGATGCAGCGCTGCCTCGCCCAGCACCACCCTGAGGACAGGTGCACCCGACTCCCGGGTCAGAATCTTCTGCCGGGTCAGCCGAACCTGGAGCCTGCGTTCCAGGTCGGCCGCGTCCAGCTCTGTCCCCGTGAAGCGTTCGATCGCCATGATGCCGCTCGCGTACTCACGGGTCTGCAGGAGACCGGGAACGAGGTCGGTCTCGTACCAGGTGAGCTGGCTTGCTGCTGCCTCCAGCTCGATATACATCGCGAAGTGCTCACTCACGACGTCGGCGTAGGAGTCGAGCCAGCTCTTGGCCTTGGTCTGCTTCGCCAGGTCCATCAGCGAGTGCACCAGCTCGTCGTCGGCGACGCCGAAGATCCTGCATGCGTGCGCGACATCGAGACTGCGAACTGATGTCTCGCCGTTCTCCACCCGCGACCACTTGGCCGCTGACACCTCGAGCTCCTCGGCAACCTTCCGCAGAGAGAGCTTGGCGCGCTCACGAAGTTCCTGGAGGTGCCGGCCGAGCTGGATCCGCGAGACCGTCGCACCGATGGTTGGCTGCGTCGTCATCTGACCTCGTTCCTGAAGCGACCAAACCTTAGCAACGGCTACCCGCTGATCAGGCTCCTGTCGTGGCCCGACCCATGACATGCTAAAGCGCAACACGCAAAAACGAAACGTTGCATTCGTGGTCGTTCACTGTTTCACTGTCTCCCGCACGTGAGTCCACGACCTTGCCCGGGCTGTCACAGACGGGGCATAGACCCCGAGAGGTCGAGGACTCTTCCCCTGCCGGCGTGGCGGGCACACGAGCGACCTGCTTCTGCGCTCGCCACGCCGTTAGCCCCAAGCCGCCACCCACGCCCGGGGCTCCGCACGAGAGGAGATGCTGCCCTGTGGAAGCGCCAGAAATCATCGACTGGGGTCAGGTGGCGAAGGACCAGGCCGTGCTGGCCCGGGGGTACTTCGCTCGCTTCCGCGATGCAGCCCTCGGTGGGAAAGACCACTACGCGGCCGAGCGGAATCTGCTTGCGGAGGTGGCCAAGTCCGTTCCCGACGTGGCGGATCTCTTCAAGGCCAGCGAGCGCCTCCAGGTCGACGCCATACGGCGGCTGTCAAGCCGCGCTCGCCTCAAACAGTGGATCCACTGCGGACCAGGCTTCCCAACAACCGCCGGCGTCCAGGACACCCACCGGGTCGTCCTGCCCTCGAAGCCGCTCCGCAAGGTCCTGTATGTCACTGACCACCTCGTCATCGACCGCCACAGCCGCGCCCTGCGGCGGCCTGATGACGCCGCGTTGGCCGACCAAGTACGAGTGATCTCCGCCGACATCTTCCGGCCCCACGAGATCCGCAAGCACCCAGACATCGACGGATGGCTCGACTGGTCTCAACCGATCGTCCTGATCCACGGCGACGCCTGGATCCACTACCCCGGTACGGCGAATCAGGCCGCAGGCATCATGCAGCGCTGGATCGACCAGCTCGTGAACGGCTCCTACACCATCTCCTCCCACCTGCTGCGACCCGACGACGAGGCCGCGGCCGCATGCGCCGAGCACCTCGAGCAGATGATCGCCAGCACGCCGGTCGACACTCTCCGGTTCCGCACCCGGGACGAGATCAAGAGCCTCTTCCCGAAGCAGAAGATGGCGGGCTTCGCCAAGGGGCTCGAGCATGACCCAGCCATCGACCCTCAGTCCGGCACCCTGTTGCATTCGTGGGTCGTCAGCGGCGTAGGGCGCGTCACAGGATCTGTGCCGCCCTCTCCTCCGCCAGGCTCTGTTGGCGTCGCCGAGGCCTCGGAGATCACCGGCTACAGCAGGTACCAGGTGATCGGACTGGCCGAGAACGGCCTCCTGCCGTCGACCACTGGCCCGAGGGGTCGGTGGCAATTCCAGCCCGACGAGATCCGCTCGATCGTCACCGGCTGGGAGAGCATGCCGGCGCGAGGGCTCACGCCTCCCACCGCGCTCCCCCGGCGTGAGCTGGCGCCTGCCGACAATAACGCGTGACCGATGGCGAAAAGGTCGCCGAAGTCGGCCGGATCCTCGACAACGCCATGTCGCCTGAGCAGAAGCTCGACGCCATCCGGCACGTGCTCGGCATGGCCACCAGCACACGCCACCGCTCGACCCTGCAGTCCACCTGGAACCCCGACGACGATCCAGACGCTCGCAGTCGCATCCAACACCCCCGTCCCCAGCTATGACCACTTCGCCGATGCGGCCTCAGGAGTCGGCTCGTTACCCAGCTCGGGCGCGTGCGACTGGGCTGTCTGGGACTTCGCATCTTGAGAATACGGCGCTAGCGCTGTAAACTGATAGTGTCTAGCTGGTGTCATAAAGGAGCGTTCGATGCCCGAGCAATATCCGGACTCGATGTTCGCCGGTGACTGGGATTGGGACCCACAGCGGGAGCGCTACGTCGTGGTTTATGGTGCGGTCCGCTTTGGGGAGCCGTGGAATGGTTCGGCGACGCCAGTGGTGGCCCGCGGGGTGATGGATGCGATCGCCGAGCGCCAGCGGCAGCTGATGCCGGGCGATGATGAGGTGGATCGGCTGAGTTGGGTCGATGATCGGGTTCGAGTGCAACGGGTCGATGAAGCTGTGTTCTGGATCGAGCCCGATGCCGAGGGCAACTACGACCTGGCGCCGCTTGGCTACGTGTGGGCGGTTGTGGAGCCTGACGTTGCGACTGATGTCGTTGTCACCGCGGGCTGAAATATGGCCTGGAGGGGCAGGCAGACGTGGAGCTGGGACTCATGGCAGGGTGAGCCGGTAGACTGGGGGAAGACGAGAGGAGCGACTGGCATGGCGATCCGGACCAGCGGCCGCGTGAGCGATGCCGAGGTTACTCGGCGGACCGGCGCTGTTACCTCCGTACGGCACAGCACGGCCCTTGAGGGCGGCCGGAGCACCGAGGCGGCCCGCGCGCTGCAGGACGCCTACGCCGCCGGCGAGATCACTCTCGAGGAGCTCGGCGAGCGCACCAAGGCCCTTCACGGACTTGCCTGACTCCGCCGACGAGATCCAGCGGCAACTCCAAGCCAACGACGATCCCTACCTGGACGAACGCTGGGGCGTGCTCGCGAACAAGGTCGCGGCACGCACCCAGGAGGACTTGGATGCGGCGGAGCACGACCTCGCGGAATTCCGCGCCCTTGAGCTAGCCGCCGAACCGATCCCGCCATCGTTCGACGAACGTCACTTGCGGGCGATTCACCGGCACCTCTTCCAGGACGTCTACGAGTGGGCGGGCGAGTGGCGAACGGTCAATACGAGCAAACCGGATGATCCCGCCGCGTTCTTTCCGTGCCAGCGGTTTGCGGTAGGTGTGCCGGCGACGTTCGAGCAGATCGCCGAGCGGGACTTCCGTCCGGGGATGCCTGTCGACGAGTTCGTCAACAAACTCACGCGTACATACGACGAGGTCAATCACCTGCACCTGTTCCGCGAGGGAAACGGCCGGGCCCAGCGGATCTTCCTCACCCAACTGGCCGAGCACTCAGGTTTCACGATCGACTGGAACGCGGTCACCGCCCAGCAGAACGACGCGGTCTGCCGGGCAGCCGGCCATGGCGATCGGGAACCGATGAAGGCCATGCTCGCGTCGGTGGTGCATCCGATGGCCGGTGCCGGTCCCGCGCCGCGGTTGGGAAGGGACCCCCAGTTGCAGCGGGATGCTCGGCGTACTCGCCAAGCCGATCCAGCCGGCCTGGAAAATGCGCAAACAGATGCTTCGCCCCGGCGTGCCCGGCCCCGGTTGGCGGATCAGGCACGCATTTACGTCGAGCGGCAGGAGCAGACGGCGCAGGAGCGCTCCCAGACGGCAAAGACCGACCCAGGGTCAATGGAGCGGTCCGTCGGCACCGAGGGGATGGAACGTTCGTAGAAGCAGGCTCACCCGGTGACCTCCGGCCTCGCCGTGGCTCGCCGTCGTCCCGTGCACTGTCGGTGCGTCGGGTGACAATGGTGAGATGAGCATCTTCGGGTTGATGAGAGGCGGATTCCTGCTCGCCATGGGTTTTGTGGCGTTCGGTGGGCTGCTGACCTCGACTCGCTATGCCCTGGTGTTCCAGATTGCTGTGGTCGCAGCGCTGGTCGTAGCGGCGGCCGCTTTGCTGGTTGTCCTGGCGCGGGCGGCAATCGTCAGGCGCCGCCCGCATGGTGTCGGGGTTGCCCTGTGGGCGGGCGTTGCTGGCGGCCTCGTGGCCGCCGGTCTCCTGACGCGGCCCGGCCTGACACTCGTCGTCGCGGGGATCTCAGCGGTGGTTGCGATGGGCACCTTTCTCGGTCAGAGGGCGTCTGCGTAAGTCCTACAGCAGCCCGGCGCGGTTGGGTGAGCTCGTCCTCGAGTCGCGCCCCGGTGGCCTCGTGAACGGCTTCGCGATCGGCATCGTTCGTCGTACCGGCCCGATCGGTGAGCCAGCCCAGTCTTTCGTAGCGGTCCAGGAGGGGATCGGGACCTTAAGTTATGGGTTCTCGGCGCGCTCCGGGCCGCTGTGTGGAGGTGGCTCCTGTGGGCCGGTCGCGACAAGACGTCGTAGCCAGGTCGGGGCGGGTACCAGTGCGAGCAGTGCACCGTCGTTGCTGCTCCAGTAGCTGATCCAGGTGGCGGGGTCGCGGTGGGCGATGCGCCTGGTGACGTCGGGCAGTCGTGTCACGGCCGCCTGATCGGCGCCCTGGGCGAGGTGTCCGATCAGGCTGGGGATCAGGTCTGGGTCCGTCTCCTGTAGCGCGGCGAGCTCACGTGCCGCGGGTTTGCAGGCGCCGGCGATCAGCGCTGCTTGCACGGCGTCGCCGCACAGTTCTGTCAGCTTCTCTGGAGCGAGGCGGGGTGAGACGGCCCGTAGTTGGAGTTCGCTGGCCCGGTCGAGGTCGATGCTATCCATGGCAGCGTCGGCAACCGCTCGGCCGAGATCGCCGGGGAGGATGACGGCTTCGGGGCGGCGATTCCGGCCGAACCACAGTGGCCCGGATGCCTGTCCTTCACGCCACTGGGTGAGGATCCGCGCGACGTGGCGGTTGATCGTCTGGACGCTGGTGACCCGCCCGATCGGACGGGTGTCGAGTCCGGCGATCATGCTGGGACTCGTGTGTCGTCGGCCGGTTCGGGGTACTTCTCGCCCGTCCGGTGACATGTCTGATCTGTCACGCATTCTGCGATCCCGTAGTCGGCGATGCGGGCGATGCAGTTCGGCAGCCAGCGGTCGTGCCAATTGATCGGATCGCTGGTTGGCTTGCTGTTGCGATGGTAGGCCTCGGTCCATGCGGCAACCAGGGCACAGACCTCCTCGACCACGGCGGGGTGGTGCATCCAGCAGCGGGCCTCGGCAACGGCCTGATAGGTGTGGGCTCCGGCGCCCTGGCTGCCGGTGGCCCGTGAGACCACGTAGGTCTCGACAATCCACGCCCACCGGCCCGCGACGTAGTCGAGGTATTTGCTTCGCTGGTCGGGGTCTTTGTGGAGCGCTGTCCATGCGGAAGGGTTCTCCGTCATGGTGTTGGGCTCCATCAGGATCCCCAGCGCCTCCTCGATGTCATCGAGACGGCTTTCGACTGTCGGGGCATCGGAAGTCATCGGCGTGCTCCCTGCGCGATCTGTTCGTCGTGGTGGAATCGGAGTTTGACGTGTGCGACGGGCAGGTTCCGGTAGATCATCCAGGCGGTGCCGACCGGGATCCGCGGGACCTCGCTGGCTGGCAGGACGGGCTCCCACACCTTCTGCGTCGAGGTCGAGGTTCCTTGCTGGCTGCGGCTTGTCGAGGTCTGCGTGACCTGTTTGCGCCCGGCCCGCGCTTCCAGGTAGTCCCAGATCTCTCGTTCGTCGATGCCGGGCAGATACAGCCGTGTCGTGGCCAGTGTCCGGATGGCCTCGGCGCCCTCGGGTCCCCAGCGCCTCTTCAACTGCGAGAACGCCTGGGCGATCACGCACAGCTGAATGCCGCGGCCACCGGAGTCGGACATGTGCTGTTCGAGCGTCGGCAGCGGGGCGACGTTGGCCACCTCGTCCAGGACACAGCGCAACGGTGGCCACAGGAAGCCGTTGCCGCTGCCCCCTAGTTCGCTGGATGGCATCTGCGAGCGGAGCTTGGCTGCGACCATGACCTCCTGCACCAGCATCGTGAACAACGGTGCCGCCGTTGCTTCGGCGCCTTCGGCCGCGATCAGGTAGAGGCTGTTGGCGTCGTTGAGGAACCGGCTGGGGTCGAAGCTTTCCTCCCCTGTGGCGCTCATCGCTTCCACGACGCGGGGCGAGTTCAGCGGTTCGAGCAGATCCTCGAGCGTGAGCTTGATCGAGTCGACCGACTCCCCTGCCCGGGACCTGCCGACGGATTTCAGTGCGGTGGCCCATTCTCGTCGGCCGTGCCGCTGCAGGATGGTGACAGGTTCGGTGCTGCCCAGCTCGTTGGCCCACAGCAGCAGATCGGTCACCGGGCGATTGTCGAGAGCGGCAGCGCACAGCAGCCGGCTCAGTACGCCGCCGGCCTTCCGGTTGAACCAGTCGCCGTTCTTGACGTTGCCCATCGGCTGGGCCGCTGCCCAGGCCGCCCCGCGCCGGGCCGCGACCTCGGGGTCTTCGCAGCCGACGACGGGGTTCCATCGCAGCGGCCGAGTGTCGCGCGCGGCCGCGCCGGCGATCTCGTCGAGGTCGAACAGCCACACCGCTCCGCGCGCGTGGCGGGACCGTACGGTGGCCTTGAGCACGTCGGGCTTCGTTGAGGTGACAACGACCGGGCCGATCGCCTCGGCAGTGAGCGGGTTGGCCACGAAGGTCGTCTTGCCAGACCGCGGCGGCCCGATCACGACGACCCCATCCTCGTGCTGAACATGGATGGCGACGTTGCCGTAGTCGGCCAGGCGGACGGTGGCAGCGGTGATGTCGGTGATGCCGGCCAGCTGCGGGACGCGCTGATGAGCGGCCTTCAAGGCGCTCTTAGCTGAGACGGCCGGTTTCAGATCCCGCCACGTCGCCAGCCCACCCTTGCCGTTCGTGGACGACCGCTCCTGGCGCCTCGCGAAGACGACGACGGCCGCGGCGAGGCCCACGCCGAGAATGATCAGCGGCAGCGGCGGCCCGGAGAGAAGATCCTGGGCGATCGCCATCGCTGTCACCGAGCAGCTCCGATGAGTTCCCCGGCGGCGCGCTCGGTCTCCGACGCCTGGAGGTCGGCCATCGTCGCCGTAGAGGTCATCACGGCATCGGTGTTGGTCAGCTCCCGTTCGATGCGCGAGCGCAGATGCTGGATCAGGCGCGGCGGCCTGCCGGTCTGGACGAAGATGAACGTCCCGTCCGGCAGGTTCATCAGGCGCTGTTTGGTTTCGCGCGGCAGGTTGAACGCCTCGACGCAGGCCTCCGCGTCGTCGGAGCGGGACTGCCGATAGAGCAGCACGTGCCCGGCCTCGCGGATCATCGCCATCGCCGGTGAGGACTTGTCGATGTCGGCCAGGTGGTGGATCGCGTACTCGGGTGCCAGGCCCTTGCCGCGGGCCAGTTTGGAGTTGCGCTGGGCCACCTCCGCGAAGGCCCCGGAGACCAGGTGCCAGCCTTCCTCGACCACGAAGTGGGTGGGCACCGGGGTTTCCTGCTCGACCAGGACGTTGCTGAGCCAGGTGTTGATGATCGCCATCGCGATCGGTACGGCGGGCCCGGAGTCCGGCAGGGCCGAGATGTCGAAGACGGTCAGGGAGTCGTTCAGCCGGATCCGGTCGTCGGTCGGCCCGTCGACCAGCCCGGTGAGGTGGTCGTCGACCATCATGTTCAACGCGTAGGCGACGTCGCGACCGAACTCACGCAGCGCTTCGATACTCGTGACAGCCTCGTCGGCCGATTCCTGGGTTGGGTTCAGCATGGCGGGGACCAGGTTTCGCACGTCGGCAATGTGGCCCTTGCTGCGGGCTTCCCGGACGGCCTGCCGCCGGGCGACCTCGAGCGCCTTGCCCTCGCGCTGATTGAGCTCTCGCCCGAGCGCCTGCGCCGCGACCGCGCGGAGCAGCTGGTTCTGTGTCGCCGCTCCCCCGGCTTTGACGGTCGTCCCGATCTGGGTGTCCAAGATGTTGATCTTGGTTCCGGTGCCGTCGAGCGCGAACCGGATCGGTTCCACTCCGAGCGCCCGGGCGAGCGGGGTGTACTCTCCTTCGCCGCCCTGGTCCTTCTTGTCGACGACGGCGACGCGCCGCCCGAGCAGCAGTGGCCGCATCACGCCGCAGGTTTTCTCGTTGGAGCTCTTTCCTGAGCCGACGTCGCCGATGACGCAGCGCGTGGGCGACTTGATCGCCAGGTAGTCGCTGAACGGGTCGGAGAAGCATGGCTCCCCGGTTTCGAGGTCCTCCCCGATCGCGAGGGCGAAGGTGTTCGTCCCGGTGGTGCCCACTGCGAGGCGTAGCGCGGCGGCTTGCCGGGTCGAGGACTCCACCGGCAGCGGAAGCGGCTCGTACCAGCCGGCGCGATCCAGCATCGGTCGACGACGCAGGGTCGCGGCGGCGATTTGCCGGACGCTGCGGGGCTGCGGCGGAGCCGGCTTGGTCTTTTTGCGCGGCATCGCTGATCACACTCCTCTCATCGGGTGGGCAACTTGCTGATGGTCGGCTCGCATCACTGACCTGCGATCTTGCGGGCGCGAGTCCGCAGGCCTCGGCCCAGGGGCAAGGTGGCCACCACGGCGGTGTCCTGGCTCGCGTCGGCCCAGGTCCACTTGGCCCCGAGCCCGTTCGTGGCCACGGAGTCGAGTCGCTGGCAGGCGATGCGCAACTGCTGGAGGGACTCAGCAGCCACCGTGACGTGCAGTGCCCAGCCGTCGCGGTGGTGACCGGACCCGGGACTCAGGTCGGCTAGCAGCTGCGCCGACGCGGATGCCTGAACCGCGGCTGAACCGTCGTTCACGGTCTTCTGGAGCTGAATCGCGGCCTGGTCCTCAGCGGCCGCCGATGTCGCGGCCGCCCGGGCGGCACCTGCCGGGGTGATCTCCTCAGTGACGGCGATGGTCCGGATCACCGCGGGGTACACCCCTGACAGCAGCGGCCTCAGCCAGGTGATCGCGACCGGGCGGCTCGGCAGGTCCGCTCCCCGCAGGGTTGCGGTCCTCAGGTACCAGTCGCCGGCGGCACCGTGCACGGTGAGATGGCGCCGGCTGGTCTCCCAGCTCGCCCAGCAGTCTTGCAACTGTGCCGGGCGAGGGTCGTCCCACGAGAAGTGCGCGTCAAGGCAGGAGCGGATCGCCTTGGCCACCTCTTGCTCACTCATCATGCGGCAGCGCCCGAGCCCTGAGGCCTCGGCCTGGAGCATTACCCGCTGGGCCTCGGCAACTACGGCGAGGGCGTGCGCGTTGCTGCCGTCATTCGGGTAGTGCTCCCGGACGAACAGGTCCCAGCGGGTGGTGTGCGGAATCCGGAGCACCAGTGCCGTGCGGTGCGACTCCGACCGGAAGTTCATCTCGTTGAGCAGATCCCGGTAGGAGTCGATCAGGATCTGCGGTGTGTTGGCGGGAACCCGCTCGGCGAGCCACGCCTCGTGCGCCGACAGCGACACCGGCTGGACCCGGGCGATCTGCTGGATCGACCGCACGTAGGAGGTGTCGTCGGCCAGACCGGCCTTGAACGTTCCCCAGTTGACGTACGCCGTGTCCTCAGTCATTGCCGACACCAGGCCATGGGTGGCCGGGGTGACCTCGAGGACGACGGTCGAGAAGGTGAGCTGGCCAGGGTTCTCGTGGCGCAGCACCAGCACCTCCTCGCCGGTCGCGACCCGCAGCCGGGTCGGATAGATCGTGCCGACCGCGTCCGGAACATCCCGCTTCGTCGACGTCGCTTTCGCCTTGCCGGCCCGGCTGGCCGGGCGCACTGCGGGCTGCCCGGGGACGAAGGTCGTCAGGCCCCGCCGTACCCGGCGCCGCCACTGCATCTCCGCAGCGATCCGCGCCGCCGGTGAACTGCCACGGAAGACCCGGAACGGGGTGAACAACAGCCAGGCGACGAATAACACGACCAGGGCGACGAGGATCGCATCGAGCGATCCCACCGACAACGACACGACGACGGCGACGAAGGCGCACGCCGCCAGTCCCGCGACCTCGAATGTGTTCCGGCCGCCGAACAGGCCGCGCTTGCGCGGCTGACCACCGACCTGCACCACCTCGCGCTGGTACGGCGCCTCCGCGGTCGTCATGACCTCTCACCTCCGTCCTGACGGTTGATGTCCGGCGCGACGCCGGCCGCGGTCTGGCGGGCCTTCTCGCCGGCCTGCTTGGCACCGGCCGCGATCGCCGCCGCCGCCATCGCGCCCGCTGGTCCGCCCACCGCGCCACCTGCCGCGACGGCGGCTCCGGTGGCGGCCTTGCCGCCGGCCTGCGTCGCCGGGCGGGTGACCTCTCCGGGATCGTTCGGCGGGTTCTGCCCACCTCCGCCTTGGCCCGGCCCGGCCTGGCCAGCCGTGCCTTGCCCACCCTGACCTGCAGCACCTGTCTGACCTTGCCCGGCAACTCCTGGGCGACCGGACTGGCCTGTGCCCTGGGTGCCGCTGGACGAGGTGGTGCTGGAGCTGTGGGTGCTGGTCTGCTTGGAGGTGGCTGTCGACTTCTCCCGCTGGGTGCCCCAACTCGCACGAGACATGGCCACCGAGGCGGCCGCCGATCCTGCGGCGCCGACGACACTCCCACCACCTGCCGGTCGCATCGACTCCGTAGCCGCCGGCAACAGCGGGATGAACTTCAGCAGCGCCAGTGGGGTGAGGCCGACCAGCAGGATCGTCAGCCCGACCAGTGCGATGTTGAGGATCTCCTGCAGGCTGCCGACACCTGCCTGGAGGTTCCCGGCGATCGCGAACGCCACGCCGAGCATGAAGATCAGCAGCGGTTTCGCGAACGCGGTCGATACCCAGAACGCCGCTACCCGGTTGACCTGTGGCCGCCAGCGGGGATTCACGTACATGCCCCACACGATGGCCATGGCCACACCCGTCAGGTAGAGCGCGAGGGTGTGCATCAGCAGAGCACAGATCGTCAACGCGACGCCGACGAAGAGCAGCCCGAACAGCAGGATCCCCATCAACGGCGACCCTGCGGCCGCAGTTGTCGAACTCACGTTGGTGATCCGGTCGAGGAACTTGTCCAGGTCCGCGCCGAACGTCGGGACGGCCGCCTGGGCCACCGCGTTCGAGGCGTTGGTGATTGCCAGTCCGATGGCCGGAGCGAAGCACATCGCGAGAACGGCGATCGGCAGCCGGATCAGAATCGAGGTCACCAGCTCTTCGTCGTTGCGCTTGAGAGCGGCGTCGCGGATCGTCCACAGCGTCATCGCGGCCAGCAGTACGAGGCCGAGGACCATCGCCTGGCGGTACTTCGCGCCCCACCAGCCCTGGTTGGCGTCGAACGAGGGGGTGGACTTCACCAGGTCGGTGGCCATCACCTGAGCCAGGGATACCCCTGCCTGCTTCGTCTGGTTCGCCAACGAGTCGACGCCGTCCTGCGGGTTGGCGACGAACTTCGCGATCTCAATCCCGGTCTTCACCGCCTTGGCTGCGTCATAGGTCTGTTGCCACAGCTTCACCATCGGCCGGACGACCGGCAGCAGCGCCACATTGCATTGGGCTCGGAGCACAACGAACTTCTTGCCTGGCATCAGGGTGCTGCAGATCCGCCCGGCCGTGACACCGTCGGGACCGTCGGCGTAGATCGCCCGCACCTTGTTCATGCAGTCGTCGTCGAGGTTCACGGTCTTGAGGATGGTGTCGAGCCGGCCGACCGCGCACACCTTGGTCGCGACGGCGTCAGCGGCCTTCTGCTTCGCGGGATCCGGCTCGTCGGCCGCGGCCACCGAGGTGCCCGCGACCGCGAAGACCAAGGCCACCAGGAACCCGAGGACCGCCCGGCGGATCACGTCACTTCGGTGCATTGGCCCACTCCGTCCAGCCGGCGCCTCCGGCCGCGAGTGCCGCCCGGCGGCTCGCGGCGGGTACAGGGTTCGGGGCCTTCACCGAGTCGGGGAAGACCGAGGTGGGATCGGGAGTGACCGTGGTCGCCGGGATGCGAGCGACATGCCAGTCATCGGCGTACCAGGTGAGTTCCCAAACGGTTGTGTCGCAGATCGACCCGCCGTCGGAGTCCGGATACCCCGTCAGGCAGGAGAAGAGATTGATGGTGGCTGAGAACTTCGGGACACAGTCGACCACCTTGTAACCGCCCCACTCCGGGTGCGCGGTGAGACCAGGAAGCGTCTCGTTCGGCGTCAGCAACACGGTCCGACGTTCCACGACAGATTCGTCCGGTGATCCGCCGGTGCTGAAGATGTAGTCGAGCGTGGCGTTCAGCCCCGCTCGCTTGGTGCCGGCCACCCCCGGTCGGGCATAGCCGATCTCGTCGGTCAAGCCGACGCTGTAGGCGGCGGCCGCCTGAGCCGCGCCGTCGCACGACGACGCAAACCGGATCGGCGTCTTGCCGTCGGCAGCCTTCCCTGAGCCACCGCCACCGGCCACGAGGCCACCCGAGCTCGGCTGGGCCGAGGCCGACGGCGTCGGCGTACTCGTCGGCGCCGGCTCGTCCCCGCCTCGCGCGGCGCCGATGGCCACACCAGCTCCAATTGCCGCAGCAACAACGACCACAGCGACGGCGACCCTCACGACCGGCTTCATCGTCACTGAACCACGTTGATGATCGCGGTGATCACCGAGCTCGCGAAGACCGCGCACCCAAACGCGACTCCGGAGCGCTTGAGGTGCTTCGTCCCGGCGGCCATCTCACTCTCGCTGTGCGAGACCTGCCGGGCCCACGCCCACTGCGCGAACGACAGCAGTACGGCCGCAACACAGGCGACGAGCACCAGCCACCAGATACCGCTCAGGAGGACCGAAACCTTGGAACTCAACTCGCTGCCCCAGGCACCCGCGTTCGGCGTGATGCCGCACAGCGGATTCCAGACCGCGGCGTTCTTGTCGCACTTCGCTGCGGCGTCCAGCGGGAGGGTCATGATGATCACGCGTAGGGTCCCTTCATTGCTTTGCTGATTTGCTCGGCGACCTTCGCCGCGAGTTCGAGAGCAGCCCGCCGGGTGGCCGGCTGCAAAGCCGCGTGGTCCAGCGGACCTTCCTCGGCGATGTGCATGTCGGTCGGAACATCAATGACCGCGGCCGCCCGCTTCGAGAAGTACGGGCGCAGCTCGCGCTCGATGTCCTTGTTGATGTCGCCGGGGCCGTTGCTGGCCGCAATCACCGTCCGCTGCACCAGGTCCCGGGCCTCCGGGCCTTGGCGTTGCAGGTCCTCAAGCATCTGGACGGCCGCCCCGCACGCGGAGGTCTTCCACTTGATCGGCACCACCAGGGCGTCGGCGGCCCGCATCGCCTCACGCCAGTTGCTCGAGGCCTCGTTGTTGCCGGTGTCGATCACCACCACCCGGTAGAAGCGGCTCAGCAGGCGGTGGATCTGGGCGAAGTGCGCGGCCTCGATCTGCGTGTAGGTCGTGGTAGCTGACGTCAGTGCGTCGTACTGCCCAGAGACCTGTGGTCGCAGGTAGCCGCCGACGTCGCCGACACGGGCATCGGGCAACGTCAGGTGCGGCATCGCACGCAACAGGTCAATGACCGTGTTCTGGTTGCCTCCAGCATTGGTACGCAGATGCAGGTTCCCCCGCAGCTCGTTGTTGTCCCAGGCAACCACTCCGCCGCCTCGCGCGTTACCCATCGCGCCAGCGAGCAGCAGCGTGGTCGGGGTCTTCCCAGAACCGCCCTTGGGGTTGGCCACCACGATCGTGACCGGGCGCGGGTACGGCGTCGCCGCCAAGTGGCGGGCCTGTCGTTCCGCCCGCTCGGCCTCACTGGGCGCCAGGCCGAGGGTACGGCGCACGCCATGCTGCGCGGGTGCCTCCCGCGGCGCCGGGAGCGTGCCCATCAATTCGTCGGTGCTGTACGGCACCCACCCGGGCGCCGCCCCGGCCTGCGTCGCTTCCGGATCGGCCTTGTCGGCATACGCCGCCGCCAACTCCTCCGCCGTCAACGCCGGCGCAGGGACGTCCACCCCGACGATCTCGATTCCTGTGTCTTCGACCGGTCGCACGGGCCGCTCCCCCGGTTCAGACGGCACCCATCCAGACATAGCTTCAGTATCCCATGAAATAATCGTTGGTTACAATGATTTTACGTTGCAAGTATCGATAGTTCGAGATGATCTGCGGATGACGAACTCGCCTGGCGAGCCTCCGGGCCGGCGCTACTCCCCTACGCAGGCAGCCGAACTGACCGGCTGGGATGTGCAGACCATTCGGCGGCTCCTGCGCGAGCAGAAGATCAGCGGCGAGCGCGAAGGCTCTCGCTGGTACCTCACCCCCGCCGGACTCGACGAGCTTCGCCGACGGTAGGCGACCATAGTCGCAGCGTGACCGGGTCACCCCGCGGCGTGCGGCGCCTGGCCGAGCCAATAGCCCGGCGGCCGAGGTCGTGCGTGGGGTGTCTTCAGTTGTCGGATGGCCTGCGCTGGCGGCGAGGTGGCCGTGTCGCGTAGCCAGCCTGCGACGGTATCCAGCCGTGTCGCCTGCGTCGAGGCTGTTGGGGGAAATTGCAGCAACGTGCAATTCCTGGCCATCTGGGTTGCGGCCGATCGGGAGCGCCACCCCCGCACTTCGTGTAAGGGCGGGTCGGTGAGCGCGGCGGTTGAATGTTGCCTCAGGCATCAGCGTCGCCGCCCAGGGTCGGCTCGTCCTCTGGCACGCATTCTGGGTGCCTGGGGCGATCGCCGTCTCCGTTGACCAGGTCGGCACGTCGTGCCGGCTGCATGCACCCGCGGCAGATGCGGAATGCCCGGCTGTAGGCCGCCGGGCGACGCTCGGGTACGTCGAGCGCCACAGGCGTCGGCTGGGGTTCGATGCTGCTCGGTGAGAGATCGGACGCCAGGTCGGCGCCCCCGTGACCGTCGCTCACGACAGTCACCAGGAACGCGACGGGCCGACGACTGCGCCGTCCAGGCTTCAACAGTCGCGGCCGGGCGCGCCGCACCACCCTCGACCTGCCGAGGCAGCTCTCCTGACTGCGGTCGACGTAGCGACGTGTCGCGATCAATGTCACACCTGGCTCCTCGGGTTCATCAACCGGTGCACCCTGTGCGCACAGGTTACGGAATGTACGCCCAGGGTGCACAATGCTGTCAAGTCGGATCGCGTTGACAGACAGAGAGGCAGTTCGTGAGTAGGCATGCAGAGGTCGCGGACGAGCTCCGCCGCCGAATCAGCTCCGGCGAGATCACCGATGAGCTGCCGAGCATCGACGAGATGGGCAGACAGTTCGGGGTCGGACGAGCGACGATTCGCGTGGCGTTACAGACACTGACCGCCGAAGGTCTGATCGAGGGAGGTGCCGGCCACCTCAAGCGGGTACGGCGGGAAAACCGGATGCAGTGGGCGATGTCGACCCTGGAACTTCGCCGCCTGGCCGACGATGACCTGTGGTCCGACAGCGTCCGGCAGGCGGGGCACAAACCCTCCGCCGAGATCTCAGTGCAGCTGGTGCAGGCCGACGAAGAGCTCTCAGCCGCGCTCGAGGTGCCGGCCGGTGACCAGGTCGTGCTGCAGACCGGCCTCCGCCGCATTGACGGGCGCCCGCACCATCTGACCGACACCTACTTTCCCCGCTGGCTCGTCGACGCCCACCCCGAGCTCGCCATTCCTCAGGACCTGTCGGCCCACGACAGGATCCTCACCGCTGCCGATCTCTCCCAGGCGTACTTCGACGACGGCATCACCGCCCGCATGCCCAACCCCGAGGAAGCCCACAAACTGGCCATGGACCGCGGGGTCCCGCTGCTGATCCACACCCGGATCGGCTACTCGGCCGACGATCGACCCCTCCGATACCTGCGCACTCGCGCACCCGCCGATCGCGTCACCTTCCGATACCAGGTCAAAGCGTGACGCCCATTCCAACCCGCCGCGCCCAGTCGTCGTTCGCGGTGTTGCAACTTCCTGCAATCCGCCGGAAATGGGTCGCCGAGAAGACACCCAGAGTGCCTAAGCTGTCGCTCCACGAGAACGGGGACTCGAGATGAAGGTGCTCGCCGGCGTCGTCGCGTTCTGCGCGCTCGCCATCGGTTTCGCTGCCGTCGTTCTCGGTGGCCCAGAGCAACAACCAGCTCTGGTCAACTACGGCCAGGGACTGCGACCAGGATCGGTTCCGGCCGAGTTCGTCGGTCCCATCCTGGCCGCCGCCCAGACCTGCCCAGAAGTCACCGCTCCCCTGCTGGCAGCGCAGATCGAAGCCGAATCGAACTTCAAGGTCGACGTCGTATCCAACCGCGGCGCAGTCGGCCCGGCGCAGTTCATGCCTGGAACGTGGGTGATGTACGGCGTCGACGCGAACGGCGACGGGAAGAAGGACCCCCGCGACCCGGCCGACGCCGTGGCCGCGCAAGCCCGGTACATGTGCCGCCTTGTCGATCTCGTCCGGCCGCTCGGCGGCGTGACCATCGACTTCGCTCTCGCGGCCTACAACGCCGGCGAAGGCCGGATCCTCGGATGCAAATGCATCCCCCGCAACGGGCAGACCGAGTTCTACGTGCCCAAGATCAAAGCCGCCATGGCCAAGTACACCAGCGCCGACGACGTCACTGCGGCCAGCGGAGGCTGGATCAAGCCCATCGCCAGCGCGTACGGCGTCGGCGCTGTCTTCCACCAGGCCGGCCGCCTGTGGTCACTCGGCTGGCACACCGGCTACGACTACGTCGTACCCATCGGCACCGACATCCTCGCCACCTACAACGGCACCGTCACCTCCGCCAGCTGGGGAGGCGCCTACGGCTGGCACATCGTCATCGACCACGGCTCAGGCATCCAGAGCACCTACAGCCATCTATCCGAGCTCGGCGTCCACACCGGCGACAAGGTCCAAACCGGACAGCGCATCGCCCGCTCCGGCAACACCGGGAACACCACCGGCCCGCACCTGCACTTCGAGATCAAAGTCAACGGATCCTTCGTCGACCCCGTCAGCTGGCTCGCCAGCCACGCGGGCACCGCCGACTCCCCCACCGATGCCGCCGCCGCAGTGATCGACGCCGCCCGCAAGCAGCTCGGCGTCCCCTACGTCTTCGGCGGAGGCAGCCTCACCGGCCCCAGCCCAGCCGTCGGCAGCGGCCTCGCCGGATTCGACTGCAGCTCCCTCACCCGCTACGCCTGGTACACCGCCACCGCAGGAGACATCGAACTCCCCCGGGTCGCCGACGACCAGTACGGAGCGACCCAGCCAATCACCGGCGCACCACTGCCCGGCGACCTGATCTTCTACAAGACCGGCCGACTCAGCGGCCGCTGGGACCACGTCGGCATCTACCTCGGAGCCGGACAAATGATCCATGCTCCGAGGCCAGGCAAGCACGTCGAGATCGTTGCCGTCGGCCACGGTTATTACCAGACCACACCCCACGAAGCCCGGCGGGTGACGAAATGACCAACAACACCATCCGCCGCCGCGCACTCCTGGCCGCGACATCCACGCTCCTGCTCCTCACAGCCACCGCGTGCGGCACAGGAAGCCCGAGCAGCGAGACAACCCCGACCACCACGGAATCCAGCCCACTGGACTACGACGGCCCCACCACTCCCCCGGCGCCCACCGCCACGCCGTACATCACCCCCACCGCACCGTTGCCGCCAGCAACCGCCCGGCCCAATGAACAGCCCGGAACTCCAGGACGAAGCGGGATGCCTCGAGGTCTCACACCCGCGGCCACGAAGCCCGATCGCGGCGATCCGACCGCAGTCGCCGCCGCGTTCTCCTTGCTGCTAACGACGTACGACGCTCGCATCGACAACCAACCGGCCGATGCCGGCCGCCGTGCTGCGGCGCTTGCCGCAGGAACCCTTGCCGCTGAACTGAAACAGCCACCTCCCGGCGGGAACCCGGGGCTGACCTGGACTGAGCTCGAGCAGCACAAGGGCTACATGCGATGTACTGCAAGCGACGCCACAGAAGCCGGAGCGCCAACGGATTCACCGAGCCGCGCGAGCCGCGCCGTCCGCGTCTCGTGCACACCATCAGGTGACAACTGGACCGGTACTCCACACGTGCTCATCGTCTTCATCGAGATGAGCCGAAGCCAGACTGGATGGTTGGTGCGCTCCTACACGGTGCAGTAGGCAACAACCAGCTCGCCAGAGTCGCGGTGCACTAGCGCTAGCGACACGCCGCACCAGATCCCCCGCCCGGCCTGTCAATAGCACTAGCGTTTCGGATCATGAGCCGCATCCGCAGACAGCGTGGGCAGTCCACCGCCCTGCCCGTGCTCTTCGCTCGGGTGAAGCCAGCGAACAAAGCAAAAGTCGATGTCACCGCAGACGCACTGAATCTCAGCGCGGCGCAGATCGCAGATGCTGTCTTGGATCGAGTCGAGGTAGACCGAACTGGGCTGATCGTCTGGGCGCACGAACTCACCGGCACACCCCGTCGGCCAAGGGGCGAGTCAAGCCAACTGCCGGTCCTGTTCGCCCGCGTTCAGGACGACAACAAGGCCAAGATCGATGTCACCGCGGACGCCCTAAACCTCAGCGCCGCCCAGGTCGCAGACGCAGTCCTGGAACGCGTCCCCACCGACGGCCAAGGCGTAATCGTCTGGGCATACGAGCTCGTCGACGCGACCGAGCATGACCTCCTGACAGAACTAGACCAGCTGGAGGAGAGCAACCTCTTAAGAGCCAGCTAAGAACCACATAACGCAAGGCGGGCCGCCCCGAGTGGGGCGGCCCGAAGTCCAGAACCATCGTGCCTTTGCTTCCCGGCGACCAGCACGAGGGTCGGATCACTACACCCCCGAAGGGGCCCTACTGCTGTGCCTACTGTAGCTGTTGCCAGCGCCAGTACCGCAACCACCCCCGGCGATTCTCGGCGTGTCGTACCCGTCGCGGCAGCAAGAGCCGCCGAGACCTGGTCCGCGCTGGTTCCACTGATGTCCGCTGAGGGGTGGATGCTCGTCTCACTCGACGGCGGCCGCACATACCGACGCCGTGGGCGCCGCCTTCTCGGATCGACCCCGCCGCCAGCACCCGCCGCCATACCGATCTACGACGGGAGCGGCCGCACCCGGCTCCTGGTGGTCGATCTAGACACCAGCCGCACCAGCCCTGACACCGTCCTCCGCGATCTCACGGGGATCCAGAACCTCATCGAGCGCGCCGGTGGTCGGTATATCACCGACCGCTCCCCCAGTGGAGGCCATCACCTCTACGTCCCTCTCGCCGAGGCCCTAACCCTCGGCGAAGCCCGGGCGATCGCCCGGGCCATCGCTCACCGGTGGCCATCCGTCGACGCCATACCGATGCTCAACCCTGTGACTGGGGTCATCCGCCCACCAGGCTCCCTCTACAAGGGCGGCCGTGGCTACCAGGAACTCATCACCCCCCTGGCAGTGGCCTACGACATCCTCCAGCGGCCGGCCAAGGCGACGGTCGTCGAGGCGATCCGCCGTGAGCTCCAGCCCGAGCTCACGGCGCTCGCGAGCCAGCCCAGCAGCGACGCCTCTCTCAGCGACGATCTCGCAGATGCGCCCTGGCAGCCGCTGCCCGGCGGTCCGCGGGAACTCACCGCCCGCTTCCGCGAGATCGCCACGACCGGCGTCTACGACTCTGCCCGGTACCGCACCCCCTCTCAGGCTCGCCAGGCCGTCCTCTGCTCCGCCGTCGCCGCAGGCATGCGCCTCATCGACGTCGCGAAGCGCCTCGATAGCGGCCTTTGGCCTGGCCTCAGCAGCTTCTACCAGCGCTACCACCGGGCCCATCGACGCAAAGCGCTTCTCCGCGACTGGCGCAACGCTCACCGGCACGTCCTCGAAAAACGACAAACCCAACCCTTAGGGCGGAATAGTGTTCGTTATTGCGACACAAGGGGGTCAGATACACACGCGGGGGCGGCAAGTGCGACCGCATACCAACAGATCCGGATATGGGTGGGCGCGGTCGATGCTCACGCACGAGACCACCTCACCCCCGACCAGCACATGCTGTTGAGATCCCTGGCAGAAGCAGCACAGAAGACTGGGAGCATCGAAGTGGAGTTCGGTGTTCGAAGTTTGTCCGTAGCGGCTGGCAAACGGACTCACCAAGCTGTCGCCAAGAACCTTGTTGCCTTGCGTAACCAGCCGGATCCATTCATTGAGCTGGTGGAAGAACACCAAGGGACCGTGGCCGATCGGTATCGTCTGCGTCTCCCTGACCGCTATGACCACCACAGGTGGCGGACCTGGCGCCGGAGCACAATCCACGGAATTCGCGCCCCCTTCCGCGAGTTGGGAGCCATCGCGGCCCTGACCTATGAAGCCTTGGAGACGGCGTCAGAACCGCTGACCGGCCGCGGGATAGCCGATTTGCTCGGCCGCTCCCCCAGTGCCGTCAGCTCGGCCTTGGCGAGTCTCGCGGCGTGGGATCTGGCCGAGTACGCCGACCGTAGGTGGCGACTGTCGCCCCGGGCCGATTTGAACCTTGTTGCGGAAGCCCTCGGAGTGCTGGACGAGATTCGGGAACAACTTCAGCGGATTCGAGGCGAACGCCAGCAGTGGTGGCATTGGCTCGGCGTACGGCGGCTGCCCAGCCGGCCAGGAACACACGCTCGCGGTGCCCGCGTCGATCAGGCCCTCGACGCCGACGAGCCCCCACCGGATCTAGACGACTGGCTTGGCGATGAGTGGCAACGGATACCGAGCGCTCCCCCGGAGGACGAGCAGCTGACGTTGCTGCGGATGCTCGAGCAGTTGCTTGGGGCCGAGCCCATCCGGACCGCGGGCAGGCGTCGCCCGGCGTAACAGCCAGCTTTGTGTATGACGACGTGGTGCCTGCTAGCGGTCTCCGCGTCCTGGCCGAGGTCTGATTCCAGTTGGAATGACGCGGCGCGCCTGACTCTCCCCGTTCACCACAGACCCTTAGGTTTACAGGTATTGGAGGTAATTGATGGCAACCAAACGGAACGGACTCGGTGCAGCGGCCCCGACCCTGCAACGGCCCAGTGGTAGATCGCTCGCCCAGGCGGCAGGAACCTCTTCGGTGCCGGGAGCGCCAACTATCGAGCTGGAGGACAAACCGCGCGTTGGCATCGTTAACGCGATGCGTATGTCGGGCGCTGGAGCATCGGTACCAGAGGTACCGACCGACACTGTCGCCCCGAACCCCGACAACCCCCGAGTCGACCTCGGCGATCTCAGCGAGATCGCGAAATCGATCGAGGAGAAGGGCATCCTGCAGCCGCTTGTCGTTACGACCGCGGCGGCCTTCCTCGCGAAGCAGCCTCATCACCGCGAGGCAATCGGTGCCGCCGACTACGTCATCGTCGCGGGACACCGGCGCCACGGTGGTGCCCAATTGGCGAGCCGACCGACTGTCCCGATCATCGTCCGCGATGACCTGGCCGGCAGCGACGACGTCGCACAGACAGCGCTGATCGAGAACATCCACCGACGTAACCTCGTACCCCTCGAAGAAGCTCGAGGATTCCAACTGCTCGTGGAGCTCGGGAAGAGCCAGCGCGAAATCTCCAAGAGCACAGGCATCTCGCAAGCCCAGATCTCCAAACGGCTCACGCTGCTAAAACTCCCCCAGGCGATCCAAGACGCCTTGGCTGATGACTTGCTGAGTGTGAACGAGGCGCTCACCCTCGCTCAGCTACCCGACGAAGAACGCGTGACAGCCTTCACCAGGATGAGGGAGAACGGCTGGAGCGCCGACCAAGCAGTGGCTGAACTGAGCCGCGAGCGCGCCACAGCCGAGGCTATCGCTGTAGCCGAGCAGCAAGCACGCGCCGAGAAGATTCCTCTGGTCGATCCGCAGGAGACCTTCGGGACCGCCGAACACAAGCACAGGCTCTACGAGCCAGCAGACATCGAAACAGCCCGCACCGAGGGGCGCCTAGCAGGCCACGCAACGCGCGATGGGCTCCAGTACTTCACGATGACGCCAGCAAAGAAGGCGCCGAAGTCTGGTAGACCCGTCGACAGCGACGACAAAGCGCATCGTGAAGCCCAGGCAGCGAGGACGGAAGCTGGCCGGCGCGCCGTGGCCACCCTCCCGGCTGCGCAGGAAGTCAGAACCGCACTCACCGACGCAGTGCTCGCCGGCAGGACGCCCTTCGCCGAATGCCTCAAGCTGGTCCATAGCTGGCTCGGCGACAAGCTGGGATCGAAGGCCGATGATCCGACCGCGTGGCACCGGACACTGACCGAGCCCACCGATCGAACCCACGCAGCCTGGGCGATGACCATCGCCGCGCGGGAACTCAACATCCGCTGGGCTCGCGGTCCATGGCCCCCCGAGGCCATCGACTACGTGGTCTATCTGCAGCGCCACGTCGGATACAGCCCAACGCCCTGGGAACAGCAGAAGATCGACCTCGCAACAGTGGCCCACCAGGACCACCGCAGCCAGGGCCAGGAGGCCACGGATGAGTGAGCAGATCGCCGCCGAAGCCGACGAAGCACAGGTCCTGCCATGCCTGAATCAGTCCGGCAGCGTCGGCAAGAGCACAACCGTGACAGCGGTTGCCGCGATCCTCGCCGAACAAGGCAAGTCCGTGCTGGTGCATGACGCCGACCCTCAGGCCGACGCGACCTTCCAACTCGGTATAGCCGAACCAAAGTGGACCTCCGGCGACGTACTTATGGGACGAGTCGCAGCCGGCGACGCGGCAGTCGAGACGAACATCGCCAACGTTTGGGTGATCCCATCTGCACCGTCGTTGGCCGACGACGTCGAGATGATCCGAACTAAGGTTGGCGCCGAGCAACGGATCCGGCTTGGCCTCGAACCGGTCCGATCACAGGTGGACGTCATTCTCATCGACTGCCCAGGGACGCTGGGCATCCTGAGCATCGGCGCCCTTGTCGCAGCCGCGCACAGACGCAGGGGCGGGCCAGCATGGGTGATGACCTGCACCATGCCGGGTCTCAAGGAGATCAAGGGTGCACCTCGCCTGGAGGAGACCATCCAAGACGTAGCCGCGGCGTACAACCCGACTCTCCAGTTGGGGGCGGTCGTCCCTTGCGTCGTCCCGGACAAGAACGCAGGACTTCTGTACGTCGAGGCGATGGACATGCTCAAAGGAACTTACGGAGACCTCGTGACGCCGGGAGTGAGGCGTAGCGTCAGAGTCCCCGAGGCCTATGCGCGACAGATCCCCCTGACAGTGCACGCCCCGCAGGATGCCGTGACCGACGACTACCGAACTGTCGTTGGGAACATGCAGCAGCGAGGCATCCTGCCGAAATGACAGGGGCTCATCGGGGGAGAAGAGATTACTCAACACAGGTTTCCGAGGAAGTGCAGGCGAGGGTGCGCGCTACCGTGCTCGGCATGCGCATGGCCGCTGACCCGACTTACAGCAAGGCGACCCTCACCGAGCAGGCACTCGACAGGCTGTGCGCCGAACTCGAAGAGCTCCACAACGGTGGCCGACGGTGGCCCACCGACAACAGCCGCCTCCCGCCCGGGAGGATCCTGCAGGGGTGATTCCAACTGGAATCGCCCCTGCAACGATTGTTCCCGTGGGTGGAAGTCCGTCGACGCCCAGCCTTGCGATTCCAGTTGGAATCACCCCCTGCCCGGTCGTCGCCAGACCCCGTGCGGGCCGGGTGTGTTACCCGTGGAAGGCGAGTCAGGAGACTGCATCTATCTGTCAGTGAAATACTGACGGGCATGGCGACGCGTCCTCGGGTACATCGGACGGAGGTCTCGCGGGCCATTTTGAGGATCGCTGAGCGTCGCTTGAAGGTGGACGATCGGCACCGTGAGTCGTTGCCTGATTCGCCTGATTCGGATCCGCTTGAGGTGCTGGACTACCTGCGCAGATACAGCGGTTCGGACATCCCATTGTGGGTACGCCGCGCCGACGTGTGCGATGCGCTGACGCTCAACACCTGGCTGTGGTGGGAGGACCGGCGCCGGGAGCTGCACTTCCTTCGGGCCGGGGTCGAGTGCGGGCTTCATCTGGCCGAGATCGGCAGCCAGATCGGCATCGGCAAGCAGGGGGTGCGTGACCGAATCGATCGTCTGGAGGCGCTGCTTCGTTACGACCGGCCGGACGAGAAGATCATGCGCCGTGAGCGACGCCTCGAGCAGGAGGCGGGGGAGGGGACGTCGCCGGAGCTCGCGTGGCTCGCGGCCCGACGCGATGTGATCGTCGCGGTGATCGTGGCCCTGATCGAGCAGGCCGAGCACTACGCGCTGGCTGAGGACGATCGGGAGTGGATCGACGAGCTCGCGGTGGACATCGGCGAGGAGCGGCTGACTCCGGCGACGATGGTGATGCTGGGCCTGGCAGCGGCCGAGCTGCGGACCGCCGAACCAGTTCTGGCGCTGTCGAGTCAGCGCCCGTTCACGGTCCATGAGGTACTCCGTCGAGCCGATGCCGTGCGCAGCGACTTCGCTGCGCTGGCCCAGGAGCGTCACTGACGGCTGGAGCACAGCCAGGCCGGGGGATCAGGATCCGGGCAGTTTCCCGGCCTCAGCGTCACGAATCCAGGTCGCAAGGGCGCTCTGAGTGAGGTCGTGTGCGAGAGCAAACTGCCGCATCGACTGCCCTGACGCGTGATACTCCTGCACGGTCTGAGCCTTGAACTCTGGCGTGAACACCCGCCGTGGCGCACGGGATGCCGAGCTGTCGACCTCAGCGCGCCGGCGACCGCGGCCTGGCCGGTGCTGCTTGAAGTCGTCGACGGTGCTCTCGAACCAGTACGGCGACCGTTCGTCGTAGCGGCCGTCCGGCTTGGGCGCTCGACCGTCGGCGACGTAGTCGCGCCAGGTCGACGGCTTTACTCCGGCGAGTTCCGCGGCCTCGTTGGTTCGCAGCCTGGGGCCTTCGGGCATCCGTTGTCTCCGATCAGCACAGGGGGCGTTGCTCGTTCCGGTTTGCGGCCTCGCCCGGCCACCGACACCTATCAGAATACAACGCTAGCGCCGTAAACTTTCCATCGCAATCCCTTGAGTTTACGGCGCTAGCGCCGTAAACTTATCTATGTCGGGAAGGAACGGCGAAGGGGATTGCTGGATGTTGGAACTGACGCTGACGGATCTGTTCTGTGGGGCCGGTGGGTCCAGCTGGGGCGCGATGCTCGTGCCGGGAGTGCTCGTGCGGATGGCGGCGAACCACTGGCGGCTGGCCGTGGAGACACACAACACCAATCACCCGTGGGCGAATCATGACTGCGCCGACCTGTCGCAGGTGAATCCGCGTCGGTACCCGCGCACGAACCTGCTGTGGATCAGCCCGGAGTGCACGAACCACTCCGGCGCGAAGGGAAAGAAGCGCGACAGCGACAGCCAGCCGGGGCTGTTCGGCGAGCCTCCGCTGGAGGACGAGGCGGCGCAGCGGAGCCGGGCGACGATGTGGGACGTGCTCCGGTTCACCGAGCACCACCTGTACGACGCGGTGATCGTGGAGAACGTGGTCGAGGCATCGAAGTGGAGCCTCTACCCGGCGTGGCGCGAAGGGTTCCGGGCGCTCGGGTACTGCGTCCACGTCGTCTACATGAACTCGATGCACTTCCAGGCGCTGGGTGACGCGGCGCCGCAGTCGCGGGACCGGGGCTACCACCTGGCGCACAAGGAGGGGACGCCGTGCCCGGACCTGAACAAGTGGACCCGGCCGAAGGCGTACTGCTCGAACTGCGACCAGGTCGTCAACGCCATGCAGGCGTGGAAGAAGCCGACCGCGATCTGGGGCCGCTACCGGCGCCAGTACGTCTGGCGCTGCCCAAGTGTCAAGTGCCGCAACGCAGTCGTCGAGCCGTGGATCCTGCCCGCTGGCACGGCGATCGACTGGGACCTGCCGGGCCAGCGCATCGGCGACCGCAAGAAGCCGCTCGCGGCGAAGACGCTGCACCGCATCGAGGAGTTCTTCCAGCGCTACCCCGACGCGTGGATCGCGCACCTGGACGGGACGCGGGACGCCTTCGACCCGACGGATCCGTAGAGCCGGCTGGCGCACACCGCCCTGGTGCCGTGCGAGGGACGTGACGGCAAGACGGCACAGTCGGCCGCTGACCCACTGCGGACCCAGACGGCGCGCAACGAGACCGGAGTGATGTTCCCGCCCTTCATGGTCGAACTGCGCGGCGGCGGATCGAAGTTCCGCTCGCTCGACGAGCCGATGGCCACGGTCACCGCCGGCGGCAACCATCACGGGCTCGTCGTACCGGCCGGAGGAACCTGGAACGAGGACGCACGATCGACAGCCGAGCCGTTCCGGACCCTCACGACCCGCGACTCCTACGGCCTGGTCGTCCCGTACAACCGCACCGGCGTCGTGCGTACGACGAACGAGCCGTTCGGCACCTTCACCACCAGGGACCGCTACGCGATGGTGATGCGCAACAACACCGGCGGCGCGGAGATGGTCACACCGGTGACCGAGGAGCTGCGCACGATCACCACCGCCGGACACCAGTCGCTGCTCCACGGTTCGGTCCCGTCGGTTGACGACTGCTACTTCCGGATGCTGGAGCCGCGCGAGATCCAGGCGGGCATGGCGTTCGCCCCGGACTACACGATCCTCGGCAACAAGCGCCAGCAGGTACGCCAGCTCGGCAACGCCGTGACGCCGCCTGCCGCCCGCGACTTGGTCGCGGCCGTCGCGGAGTCCCTGGGCAGCGAGATCGAATTCGCGGCCTGACGAACACCTGAACGAGCAGGGGAGTGGCCTCGCCCAAAAACCGAGGCCACTCCCACCACGTCAGCCTCCAACATTGCCACGCCCCGGCCGGGACGCACCGGCCTGATCCGAAGGAGACCCCGATGGCCCGGACCTACACCGCACGGGCTGGCTGGATCGAGATCGCCGCCGCCGGGATCTACGAACGCAGCAACCAGGGCTGGGGCGAGGCCCACGAGCCGGACCGCCAGCGCTGCCGAGACGACGCCCGCAGTGCCATCGAGGCCTTGCTGAAGGCAATGCCACTGCCGACGGCGCGGCCGCCGGCGAGCCCGGGCCGGAGTCGGCGACTCAAGATGGCCGACTTCAGCGGCTTCGAGTTCACGGCGCTACCGCAGTAGCCGTACGCCTCTGTGACCATCAACCGAGGAGGAACCCTGAATGAAGCACCTGGATGAAATCGAGGCCGGAACACTGGTCCGCCACGTCGACCAGGCCGAAGGCTCTCCCGAGATCCTGGGACGGGTGACAATCCGCCGGGTCGACCTGGAAGAGCCCGGCAGGGTGGCTGTCTGCATCGAGACCAGCCCGGGACACCTGCTCGCGCTCCCAGCCAGCACCCTGGTCGAGACCCTGAGCCTGTGGCGTCTGTCCCGTGTCGTCGACGTGATCGAGCCACGCGAGATGCTCGCCTGCGTCGTGGCCGCCTTCACCGAGGACGAGGCCTGCCTCGTGGCCGCAGCAGAGGCCCTGGGGGAGGGAGCCGTGAGCTGGCAAACCCGCTTCTCCTTCCTGACCGTCGAACTCATCGGCGACGCCGGAGGTGTTGTCCGGGAGCCGGGGATGGTGCTGGCCGACGTCGTCGTGGCGGACTGACCGACAACCCCTGGGTGGGGAAGCGAGGACGCTGTTCCCCATCCCAGGGGGCCTGCCAGGCGAGTGGAGCCCCTCCAGCGAGCCCAGATGAACACGAGAAGATGTAACCCACTCTCGTGAGTTTACGGCGGTAGTGCCGTAAACTTATCTCATGACAGCGAGCACCACAGCGACAGCCACCCCGATCGTGGACCTCCCGCCTGAAGACCGCGTTCTCGCGGGGAGGTGGCGCTACGACGGCGAGGAGTGCGCCGTGCGCTTGATCGACGGATCGCAGGTGACCGGCCGCACCTACGCCGCCCCCGGATGGGACGATCCCGAGCCCGGTACCAGTCCAGGCATCCGGGTCGTCGCCGGGTCGAACGAGCACTGGATCTCCGTCCGCCGGGTGAGCCGGATCGAGGAGAACCGCGACTACGTCACCGACGTCTTGAGGGTGGGGGAGCGGGTCCGGCTGGTCGCCGGCTTCCCCTGGTACGGGGGCGCCTACCGCGGTGCCCTGGTCGAGATCACCGAGATCGAGCACGGCCACTACGACCAGCCCTACAACGCGTCCTACCTGGTGACCCCACTCGCGCCGGGATCCGCACACATCAACATCGCGGTCACTCCGTGGGACCTAGCCGTCGAATGGTTCGACGAGACGCCCATCGGCTGCGAGTGCGAGCAGTGCGGCACGGGTTGGTACTACTCCTCCAGCTCTGCCTGAGGCGGCAGGCGCCCCGGGGCGCAGGAGGGAACGACTTGAGGTGTCGCGCTCGGCGGGAATCCGCCCCCGCCGAGCGCGGACGAGGAATCAAGCCATCGCCGAACTTCTCGGAGGATCGATATGCACCAGCACGCCGACATCGAGACCCAGCCGACGACCCGGATCAGGACCTTCGACGGGACGCCCCTGAGCGGCGTCTACATCGCCGACGACACCGACCCGTGGATCGAGGTCGACGGCGTACCCGTCACCTGGCCGAGGGATGGGCTGTTCGGAGCCGAGGGCAACGACTGTGCCCAATGCGTCGGCAAGCCCGTGCCCGGCGTACTCACGCGGATGAACTCCGAGATCGGCATCCAGCGCTGCGACACCTGCCTCCGCTTCGACGGCGACCTCGAGGCGGCCCAGGCCCTGGCCGAGCTCGTCGACGGAGTCGTCAAGTTCGAGCAACAGCCGCCGCGCTGACGCCAGCACACGGAATCTCCCTCCGACTGAAAGGGCGCGTGGATGCTCTACCTGGCTAATCCCTGCGGCAGCCCAGCGATCCGGGCCGCGATGGCCGCCGGCCAGCTCGGCTACATCGACTCGCCCCGCCAGGGCAACGTGCGCCCATCGGGCGTGCTGTGGTGCGCCGACAACGGCGCCTACGGCAAGGGCTGGCCCGGCTACGACCGCTGGTACCGGTGGCTTGCCACTAACGCCGCCGACTCGGCCAGGTGCCTGTTCGCCACCGCGCCCGACGTCGTCGCGAATCACGTCGCCACCGAAGCCCGCTCGCGGCGCTGGCTGCGGCGGATCCGCGCGCTCGGCTACCCGGTCGCGTTCGTGGCCCAGAACTTCATGGAGTACTCGACCTGGGACCTTTGGGACGAGATCGACTGCCTGTTCATCGGCGGCGACACCGCCTGGAAGCTCGGCGACGAAGCCGCGAACCTTGCCGCCGTGGCCGCATCCTTGGGCAAGTGGGTCCACATGGGCCGGGTCAACTCCGAGAAGAGGTACCGGTACGCCGAGGCGATCGGCTGCGACTCCGTCGACGGCACCTACCTGACCTACGCTCCAGACCTCAACCTGCCAGCGGTGCAGGCGTGGCGGCGCACGAGCGACCAACTCCTCCTCTTCACGTAAGAGGCACAAGCCCCGCGAGGTGGGCCCGCGGCAAAGCAAAGAACCATGCCCCAGGCAACCAATTCGACTTGAGTTTACGGCTCTAGCGCCGTAAACTGTAGACACGAACCGCACTCCGGAGGGAAGCGACAAATGCTGGAACTCGTGACGATCAAGCAGGCCGACCTAGTGACCGGCGACGTCCTCCACCGCTCGGGCGACCTGGTCATCGGCCCCCCGGATCTGATGCCCGACAACCGCGTCTGGCTCGATGTCCTTTCCCTGGAGCCGCCGGTACTCACGACCCGGGCAGCCGGTGGCCCGCGGGAGCTGACCGGGGTGGCGTCGATCACCGTCGAGGTCGACCGGCCCGAGGCCGACGACCTGCCGTACTCGGCACCGGCCCGGCACGTCGAACGGGGAGGGATCCCGGCGGCTCACACCGACGGCGAAGAGATCGCCGCTCAGATGCGGCTGTGGTACCGCGACGGCGCCCACTTCTCGACCCCGGAAAGCCTGCTGTACGACGTACCGACCGACGTCGCCGCAGGCGCGTTCCGTGCCGCCTGCCGCTGGATCAACGCCCAGGCTTGGGCCGACGACGACCCGGACCGGATCGCGGCAGAGCGGATGACCGTGCACGAGGTGATCGCGTGCATCTTCCTGCACTACGCCCCCGGCAACCGTCAGCCCTGGGACAAACTGATCCAGGCCACGGCCAGCTGGTCATGAGCCCGGGGAGGGGGTCCGTCGAGCTCCACACTCCAGGCCCCCTCCCCGTTCCAACCCCACGGTACGGGTCCGCCGGTCAGTCGACCGCCGGACCACTGCAAGAAGCGGCAATTTCCATCACAGAGAACCACCCGGTCGACTACGGTCGGCCCCTGACAGCAAGAGTGCCCCGGGCAACAGCCTCTCCGCCCGGCACCGATGCTCACCGAAAGGACGCAGCTTCCGATGGACCCAGCAGCGGGCACGATCGCCAGCAGCTCCCGGACCGCCGGCCTCGACACCCCCCGCCCGTCGGAACTGGTCGAGACGACCGGCGCCGACAAGGTCGCCTACGCCTTCTACGCAGTCGCGGCCTCGGCCGCGCTGGTCGGTCAGGTGTGGGCCGGGGTCAAACACATCCCCTGGCCCAGCGAAGGTTTCCCGATCCCGCTCCGGATCGCACTGGTCGCCCCGGCCGTCGGTGTGATCGAGCTCGGCGGCGTCGCCACCGCCGCCCTCGCCGACGTCCGCCGCCGCAAGGGGGAGAATGCCTACGCCTACCGAGCGATGTCCCTGGCGGCCGCCATCGTCGCCCTCACCTTCAATGTCGTCGGCCACTGGACCCCCGAAGAGCGGTTCCTCGCCTTCGGCTTCGGTGGCCTGTCCGCGTTCGCCTACGTGCTGTGGATCGTCCACTCCGGCGCCCGTCGCCGCGACGCGCTGCGCGCGACCGGACACATGGCCCAGACGGCACCGGTCTACGGCCTGGTTCGCTGGCTCCGGGATCCTCGGCTGACCTACCGCGCCCGGCAACTCGCTCTCGAGCACGGCTACGGCCTGTTCGACTCGGTCAGAATCGCGCGGGATGCGATGCGCACCGAGCGCCGCAACCACGCGATCAGCCAGGTCGTGGCCGAGACCATCGCGGCCCAGCACAAGGGCAAGCCCCTGCACGCGCAGATCGCGGTGACCGCCTACGACGTCCCGGCCGTTGCGGCCGAGATCAGCAAGGTCGTCGACAACCCGATGATGGCCCGGCACATCGCCCGGGTGCTCGAGCCCCCGGCGCACGAGCTGGAGCCTGCCCCGTCGGCCGAGAACGACCGACAAGCCGAGCTGTCCGGCGGGCCGTCGGCTCGCCCCGATGACACCGAGATCCTGTCCGGACAGGCAGATGCGGCACCGGACACCCCGGCGCCGGTCAACGAGGCAGCGGAGCTGCTCGCCGAGCTGCGCAGCGTCCTGGCCGCCTTCCAAGGAGGGCCCGGACAAGGATTCCCGGGCGTGCCGACTGACCAGCCGGACACGTCCGCGGACAGCGGTCTGCTGTCCGGTCGGACCGATGACCAGCCCAACGGCCCGGAAGACCCCGAGCCGCCGGAGACACCCGGGCCAGGCGCCCCGAAGGGCTCGCAAGGAGGCTCGGCCTCAGCGAGCGCCGCCGAACTGCCACGCCCTAGCGGCGAGCCAGTCAGCGTCGGACAGGGCGCCAGCGGTGGCCATGGTCATGCCGGACAGGCGCCGAGTGCCCCGGCTTCCTCCGGTCGGTCGCCACATCCCGACCCGGGACTTGCGGACACCGCGACCGCTTCGGACACAACCGTGCCTCGCCCCGACGTCGCCTCGCAGCCGCGCGCCGAGCACCAGGAAGAGCCGCAGGACTCCGCCACCGAGCCCCCGAGCCCGCCTCAAGGCCCCGAGATGCCCGCAGAGGCCCCGGCGGCGGCAGACGCCACGGCGACAGTGGACAGCACTGTGGCAGCACCTGGAGGTTCGGCCGCGGCACCGCCGGGGGAGGAGCCTGCCACCATGGCCGCGGCCGCCGGCGGGCAGAACTCCGGGGGAGGTGGACGCCCGGCGAACTACTGGGATCGCGCGTTTCCGGCCATGGAAGCCTGGGCCGACAACGGCGAGGAAGTGACCCCGCCGCGGCTGACCGCCGAGCTCGATATCCCTGACCGGACAGCCCGCCGCCTGGTCAAGAAGTGGGAAGAGATGCAAGCCAAGCAGCGGCGCCGAGAGAACCGCGACAACGTCTTCCCGCTGTCCGGTCAGCGGTAGCCGGGACATCCCGACAACGGTGGCCGGCCACCGTCATGTCCGGACACAATGACCGGACCCCGAAATCCTGGCCTACGCCTCCGTGTCCGGCCGTGTCCGGGCCACGACCGGACACGGGCACAGGCCCACCTGGCAGCTACACAAAGTGATCGGACAGGGGAAGCCTTGTCCGGTCAGCCCATCCCCAGGGCGGACACTTGCCGTGCCTCGAGGTTGGGTCGTCGCCGCGAGGCTGTCACCTACGACTGCGGGTCGCCGACACTCCAGAGTGGTCGCCAGTTCGGCGACCAAGGACATGCCCCGGAACCGCCGATCACAGAGCACGTCCCGACAGTCCTGCGCGGGCTCATGCTCCCGCCGTGGGCCTGCTTTCAGCCCGCGAGCCAGGCCTCGCCCCACCGGGCTTCTCGCCGCTCATCCGCGACCCCTGATCGACGTCGCGCGCCGTCCCCGCGTCGCCCGCCGCGGCCTTGGCCGCCGCGATCGCGCGTGCCAGCATCCCGCGCTCGCGCGCCGGGACCCGCCGGCTACTCACCCCGACCCATCCCTTCCATCCCTGCCGCACTGTCTTCCTGCTCTTCGTCTCTGACCAAGCGATCTTGCACCCGCCTGCATCGCCCACTCGCCACACCTCGCCCCGATCCCGCCTAGTGCCACCCTACCTTGCTTCTCATGTTCTACACACCTCTTGCACTAATAGTGAATGGGGTAGACTGGCGCTGCGCGCCGCCGACCGGCCCGGTGCCGCAGACGTCTCGAGCGTCCAGAGGCCGGTGTCCCGGTTGGAGGAGGTGGGCGGCGGTGAACATGACGGTTCACGTGCTGCACGCCGGCGACGGGTACACCTACATGACGCGGCATGTGGCCACGGGCGACAACGCGCTGCGGCGGCCGCAGACGGTCGCGGATTACTACACCGCGACGGGGAATCCGCCGGGCCGGTGGATGGGGTCGGGGCTGGCCGAGCTCGGCGTTTCGGGGGCGGTGTCGGAGCCGCAGATGAAGGCGCTGTTCGGGCTCGGGCTGCACCCGGACGCGGAGCGGCTGATCGAGGAGAAGACGGCGCGGCTGCTGGCCGAGGGTGCGACGCCGGAGGCCGCGGCGAAGGAGGCGATCCAGGCGGCGCGGCTGGGCCGGAAGTTCGCCGTGTTCGAGCCGCCGAAGGTCAACCTGCCGGAGATGCTGGACACGGCGTACCGGGAGGCTCGCCGGACACGTGGCCGGTCACTGTCCGTGGCGGAGCGGTCAGCGGTCAGGGCGGACACTGTCCGGTCGGCGTTCCGGATTGTCCATGACCGGACACCGGTTGACCGGTCAGAGGAGAAGGCCTTCGAGCGCAAGATGATGTCCGACCAGCGGCAGCCGGTCGCGGGCTACGACCTGGTTTTCACACCGGCCAAGTCGGTGTCCGTTTTGTGGGCGCTCGGTACGGCGGACACCCGCCGGGCGGTCGACGAGGCGCACCGGGCGGCGGTCATGAAGGCGCTGGCGTTCATGGAGAAGAACGCGGCGAAGACCCGGACAGGGCGGGCGGGCATCGCCCAGATCGACACCCAGGGCCTGGTCGTGGCGGCCTTCGATCACCGCGATTCCCGGGGCGGTGACCCGGGACTGCACACGCACTGCGCGGTGTCGACGAAGGTGCTCGGCGCGGACGGCAAATGGCGCTCGCTCGACGGCCGCGAGGTGTTCCGGTTCGGGGTGGCGGCGAGCGAGACCTACAACACCGCGATCGAGGACGAACTGCGCGCCCGGCTCGGGGTCGGGTTCGTCGACCGGGTCACGGCCCGGGGTGCCCGGCCGGTCCGGGAGGTCGACGGGATCGACCAGCGGCTGATCGAGGTGTTCTCGTCGCGGCGTTCGGAGATCGAGCGGCGGCTGACGGAGCTGATCAGCCAGTACCGTGCCAAGCACGGCAAGGAGCCGCCCAAGCCGATCCAGTTGCGGCTGGCGCAGCAGGCCACGCTCGAGACGCGCCGGGGCAAGGAAGCGCCCCGCGCGTTCGCGGATCAGCAGGCGGAGTGGATCCAGACCGCGGCGCGGACGCTCGGCATCATCGAGGAGCAGGTCACCTGGGAGATCGAGCGTGCGGTCGGGCGCGGCGTGGTCGAGCTCAGGTCCCGCGACGTCGACGTCGCGGCGTACGGGCAGGCCGTGGTCGCGGCCGTGACCGAGCACCGAGGGCAGTGGCGGGAGTCGCACCTGCGCGCCGAGGCCGAGCGGATGCTCCGGCCGGTGGCGGTGGATTCCGTCGGGGACCGTGAACGGCTGGTGAGCGCGGTCACCCAGGCGGCGGTCGCGGCGAGCGTGAAGATCGATCTGCCGGCACCGGAGCGGCTCCCGGCGCAGCTGGAGCGGGCGGATGGCCAGTCGGTGTTCGTGCCGCACGGCGCGCCGCACTACACGTCGATCGGCGTGATCGATGCCGAGTCGCGGCTGCTGGACGCCGCGCAGCAGGCGGTGCTGCCGGTGGTCGCGTCGGCGCTGTTCCAGGCGAGTCTGGCGGCGTTCCCCGGGCCGCTGGACTCCGGTCAGATCGCGTTGGCGCGCGAGTTCGTGTGCGGCGAGCGCGTCGTCGGCGCCGGTATCGGCCCGGCCGGGGCGGGCAAGACCACCACGCTGCGGCTGGCCGTGGCCGCGCTGCGGGACGCCGGCAGCGACATGGTTGCGCTGGCCCCGTCGGCGGCGGCCGCGCAGGTCCTGCGGGACGAGCTCGGGGTCGGCGCCGACACCGTTGACATGTTCTTGACCCGGGCCCGGTTCGGGAACATCGAGGTTCAGGCCGGTCAGGTGCTGGTGATCGATGAGGCCGGGATGACGTCGACCGCGAAGCTGGACGAGGTCGTGGCGATCGCGAAGTCGGTCGGTGCCCACGTCCGGCTGATCGGTGACCCGCGGCAGCTGAACGCGATCGGCGCCGGCGGCGCCCTGCGGCTGGTCGCCGAGGAGGCCGGTGCCGTCGAGCTGTACGAGGTTCATCGGTTCCTGGACCCGGGCGAGGCCGCGGCGACGCTGAAGCTGCGCGATCACAAGCCCCAGGCGCTGGACTGGTACGAGGACCACGACCGGATCTCGGCCGGTCCGCGCGACACCCAGCAGCTCGACATCGTGACCGCGTGGCGCCGTGACCTCGAGTCAGGTGCGGCGACGATCATGATCGCCTCTACCCGGGAGGCGGTCGCTGCGCTGTCCGAGCTCGCCCGTGACGGGCGCATCGCTGCCGGGCTGATCGACCTGTCCCGCACGGTGGCGCTGTCGAACGGCGCGACGGCGGGCGTCGGCGACGTGATCGTGACCCGGATGAACGACCGCTACAACCAGCGCGGTGACGGCGACTACGTCAAGAACGGCGACATCTGGATCGTCCAGGACATCACCCACAGCGGCACGATCATGGCCCGCCACGTCGCCAAGGGCGACGTCGTTGCGCTGCACCGCGACTACGTCACCGGGCACGTCGAACTCGGGTACGCCGCGACCATCACCCGCGCCCAGGGCATGACCGTCGACAGCGCCCACGTGCTCGTCGACGCCCGCATGCGGGCCCGGGAGCTGTACGTGGCCATGACCCGCGGCCGGCTCCGCAACCAGGCGTACGTCGTCACCGACGACCCCGCCGACATCGAGGTCGACCACAAGCACGAGCCGGTCTCGTGGTCGCGGCGGGTGCTCGAGCAGGTGCTCGGCAACGAGACCGACGACGACTCGGCGCTGCTGGCGATCCGCGACGAGCAGAACGCCGCCATGTCGCTGGCGCGGCTGGTGCCCGAGATGGAACACGGTCTCGAGCTGTACTTCAGCGACACCATGACGGCCGCCGTCGAAGAAGTATTCGGCCAGGCCACGACCGCCGACGCCGAAGAAGCCGCCGTCGGTGGCGCGGGCGCTGATGGAACAACGGGTGGCGATGAGGCCGGGCCTCTGGACCCGGAGACGGTGGCCCGGCGCGCCCGCCTTCTGCGCATCCACATCGACGCCTACGCGTTCTTCCGCGACCAGGTCGACGACAGCTGGGTCCCGAGCTACCTGGCCGGCCGCGGCCTCGGCACGATGGTGGCCAGCGGCGAGGCCGGGTACGCCCCGGCCGGCTGGACGGTGCTGCTCGATCACCTGCGCGGCCTCGGTCACAGCGACGAGGAGCTGCTCGCCTCCGGGCTGGCGACGACCAGCCGCGCCGGAACCCTGATCGACCGGTTCCGCGACCGGCTCATGCTGCCGATCCGTTCGGCCGACGGCGAGATCATCGCCTTCACCGGCCGCGCCGCCGAGGACGCGGGGGAGCAGATCCCGAAGTACCTGAACAGCCCGGGCACCGAGCTGTACGTCAAGGGCGACGTGCTGATGGGCCTGGCGGAGAACGTGGCAGCGCTGCGCGCCGGAGCGATCCCGGTCATCGTCGAAGGCCGGATGGACGCCGAGGCCGTGACCGCGTCCGGCGGCGGCCGCGTCGTTGGCCTGTCGCCGGGCGGTACCGCCCTCACCGCGGCGCAGGTCGCCGCGCTGGCCCAGGTTTACGACGTCACTACCGGTCCGGTCGTGGTCGCGACCGACCCGGATACCGCCGGTCAGAAGGCCGCTGAACGGGCCTGGGAGCTGCTGCGCGAAGCTGGCGCGAGCGACCTGCGCGCACCCCGGCTCCCGGCCGGTCAGGACCCCGCTGACCTGCTGAAAGACCAGGGACCCGGCGCCGTACTGGCTGCTGTCACGACTCACGCGCGGCCGCTGGTCGACCAGGTCGTGGAGCAGCGGCTGGCGAAGTGGAGCAGCCACCTCGACCAGGGCAACGTGCTGGCCGCCGTGGACGCGCTGCGCGACATTGCGCCGATCATCGCGGCCCTGCCCGCCGACCAGCGGGCCGCCGCCACCGCGAGCCTGTACCTGCAGCTGGACCTCGACGTCGAGGTCATCGGCGAGGAGATCTACAGCGCCGTCGACGCGCTCGCCGCGCAGCGCGCCCAGGACGAGCCGCCGCAGCCGGGCGAGGAAGCGCGGCCGGGCGAGCCGCTGGTTGCGCTCAGCCCGCAAGACATCCTCGAGGACGCGGCCTGGCCGGCGCTGTCGGATCGGCTCGCCCGGATCGCTGCCGCCGGCATCGACCCGGCGCAGGCGCTGCGCGAGGCTGTCGAGAGCCGCGAGCTCGACACCGCCGAGTCCGTGGTCGACGTCATCATCTGGCGCCTCGATCAGCAGCACGGCTACGACCTGGTGCCCACGGCACCCACCGGTACCGGCAGCACCGGCAGCGGCTACGAGCTGGCTGGCTGGCTGCAGGAACGCGCTGCCACCATCGAGGCGCGGCTGGCCGACCTGGTCGAGGTGGCCCGGGCCGAGCAGCCCGTCTGGCTGCGACAGGTCAGAGAAGGCCACCTGCGCGACGTCGTGGCCTACCGCGACCGGTACGGCATCGACGGCGCCGACGCCATCGGCCCCGAGCCGCGGCCCGGTCAGCAGCGGGCCCGGTGGAAGGCCGTGTCCCGATACGTGACTGAGCCTGGCGATGTCGGCGACATCGGCAACCAGTCGGATGCTCAGCGAACAGCCTCGCAGTCGCGTCCGCAGCGGCGCAGCCTCGTCGAGTTGGCCAGAGAACACGTGGAGCAGCAACAGAACGCCGCCCGTGCCGGGCAGGACTTCGAGCCGCCAGACCAGGGCCTTGGTCCCGAAGCCGGGCCACGTGGGCCACACCTGTGATGCGGAGCCGTGAAACCAGAAGCCGGCCGCCGGGGTTCTCGACGGAACGACGAACACGATGAAGAGAGAGGAGAGGACTCGATGATCGAACTGGCCGCCCCGGAGCCGTGCTGGATCATCCAGACGAGCAACCCGCACCTGGACGAGATCCACCACCGCACCCGGGCCGCGGCTGAAGCTGACGTGGCGCGCGATCCCCGTCGGTTCGTCGACCCGATCTACGTGCAGCTTCCGCGGTGCTGCTACCTGGCCCGCTGCGATGACTGCGGCGAGCCCGAGGGCTACGCCGAGTGCGACGGAGGATTCCACTTCCCCGACGTCAACCCGGAAACAGTGCTGACGAAGATGCACGACCTGAGCGTCGCCGCAGACGGCACGCTGCTCTGCGAGGACTGCAGAGACCGTGCCGCTCGATGGCGTCGGAACACGGCCGAGATCGATGTGCGAAGGGAGTTGCAGGTTCATGCAACGGCGCTGCGGCTACCAGGGTTGTGACACCTCCATCGATAAACTGCGGCTCAACAGTCACAGACGACGGGGGAGATGGGCATGGCGCGCGGGAGCAGTCGCCGACGTCGTGGCCCTGACCCCAACCAGCTCACGCTGGACTTCCTCTGGGGCAGCAACGAATCAGGCGACGAGCCAACCGTCGAGGAGCGCAGCGATGAACCGGTACGGAGCGACGGCCCGGAACTACTTCCGGGACTATCTCCCGACCCGGTACAGCCAGATCGAGGACCCGGAGGAGTTCTTCCAGGTCCTCGGGCAGCAGATCCAGGACCAGATCGTCGACCTGACGCCGCAGCTGGCGGGCGAGGACCCGGCGGGGGAGAGCTACCTGGAGAAGGTCGGCCGGCTCAACGCGGCGGGCAAGCAGGCCGAGGAGCTGGTGATGGCCGACCTGGTGTACTCCCAGACGCCGGAGAACGACTCGGAGGAACTGCCCGAGGAGACGGCGAACCACTACGGCGACCTGCACGAGACGATCCAGAGCATCCACGACCTGACCAGCTCGGCACTGACCGAGCCGCAGGAGCCGCAGGAGCCGGAGATCCCGGAGGATCCGCCGACGTCGAGCCGCTGACCTGGCGGCCCGACCCGTCCGGTCCCAGCGTCCCGTCTACTCCGAAGGCGCGCGCGGCCGCGAACCTCGCCGCGATCCGGCTGCTCGCCGAACTCGACCAGCGCGACGCCCCGGCCACTGCTGACGAGCTGCAGACCCTCGCCGCGTGGTCCGGGTGGGGCGCGGTCCCGCAGGTCTTCGACGATGCGAACACCGAGTTCGCCGGCGAACGTGAACAGCTCCGGGCCCTGCTGGACGAGCCGGCGTGGACAGCGGCCCGCCGGACCACGATCAACGCGCACTACACCGACCCGGCGTACGTGACCGCGATCTGGTCGGCGCTCGACGGCCTCGGGTTCACCGGCGGCCAGGTTCTCGAGCCCGGCTGCGGCAGCGGGACCTTCATCGGTCTCGCCCCCGACACCGCAGCGATGACCGGCGTCGAGCTCGATCCCACGACCGCGCGGATCGCGGCCCGGCTCTACCCCGGCAGCGACATCCGCAGCGAATCGTTCGCCGACACCCGGGTCACCGGCCGCTTCGATGCCGTGGTCGGCAACGTCCCGTTCGCCGAGGTGCGGCTCACCGACAGGGTCCACAACCCCAACGGCGTGCACTCGATGCACAACCACTTCCTCATCAAGGCGGCCGCACTGACCAAGCCCGGCGGCATGGTCGCGGTCCTGACCAGCCGCTACACCCTCGACGGCCAGAACCCCGCCGCCCGGCGCGAGCTGGCCGAGCTCGGCGACCTGGTCGGCGCCGTCCGGCTGCCCACCGGCGCGCACCGCCGGACCGCCGGCACCGACGTCGTCACCGACCTGGTCGTCCTGCGCCGCCGCGAACCCGGCCGGCCGGCCGATCCGGACACGCTGCGCTGGCTCGACACCACCGCCACCGTCCAGGTCGACGGCAGCGGCTACCGGATCAGCCAGTACTTCGTGGACCATCCAGAACACGTGCTCGGCACCTTCGGCCTCGGACGTGGCCTGTACGGCGAAGAACTCGTTGTCAATGGCAACGGCGACACCGCCCAGGGGCTCGCCTGGGCGCTCGACGACGTGGTCGCTGCGGCGGCCGCCAAGGATCTGCGATGGTCGCCCGCCGGCGACGACGCCGCGGTCGTCCAGCAGGCCGCCCAGATCGGCGGAGCGCCGGAGCTGTTCGTCGGGCACATCACCCAGATCAGCGAAACCGAGTTCACCGAGCTGGGCGTCGAAGGGGCCCACGAGCCCCTGACGGTGCCCGCGACCCAGGTGCGCGAGCTCAGCCACCTGCTGCGGTTGCGCGACACCGTGACCGGGCTGCTGCGCGCCGAAGCCGCCACCCTCGAAGACACCCCGGCGATCGACCAGCTGCGCGCCGAACTGAACCAGCTGTACGACGGCTACCACGCCACCTTCGGCGGACCCATGAACAGGTTCACCGAGCGGCAATGGACCGACAAGAACGGCAACCCGCGGACCAGCAAGACCCGGCCGCCGGTGATGCGGATCTTCGGCGGCGACCCGTTCGCGGCAACCGTGTTCGCACTGGAGGAGTTCGACGCCGCCAGCCAGACCGCGACGAAGGCCGACATCCTTCGCCAGCGCGTCGTCGCGCCCCGCCGCCCGGCACTGGGCGCGGACACCCCCGCCGACGCGGTCGCGATCAGCCTGGACACCCACGGCGAGCCCCGGCTCGACACCATCGCCGACCTTCTCGGTCTCGAGCAGACCGCCGCCCGCGACGCCATCCGCGGGCTCGTGTTCGACGAACCTGCCAGCGACCGGCTCGTCCCGGCCGCTGAGTACCTGTCCGGCAACGTCCGCAAGAAGCTCGCTGCCGCACTCGAAGCCGCCGCCGGCGACGAGCGGTACGCGGAGAACGTCACCGCACTGCGCGACGTCGTACCGGCCGACCTGTCGCCGGCCGACATAACCGCGCGACTCGGCGCGGCCTGGATCGGCCCGGACGACGTGCAGGCCTTCCTGCGCGAAATCCTCGAGGACCCGCGCCTGACAGTCGAGCGAGTCGTCGGCGCGCAGTGGAAGGTCGAGGGCGGCAACTACGGCATCAACGCCACCAGCAACTGGGGCACCACCCGCTACCCTGCCGGGCGCCTCGCCCAGCAGGTGCTGCGGCAGGCGACGGTCCGGGTCGTCGACGTCATCGACGACCACGGCGACAAACGAGAGGTGTTCAACCCGGTCGAGACCGAGGCCGCCCAGGAGAAGGCCAACCAGCTCAACGAACGATTCGGTGAGTGGGTGTGGGAAGACCCCGCCCGCGCCGATCGGCTCGCCCGTGTCTACAACGACACCTTCAACGCGATCGTCCTGCGCTCGTACGACACCGACCACCTGAGCCTGCCCGGTCTCGTCGAATCCTTTGAACCCCGGCCGCACCAACTGGCCGCGGTCGCGCGCATGATCGCCGAGCCCACGGTCGGGCTCTTCCACGAGGTCGGCGCGGGAAAAACGGCGGAGATGGTCATCGGCGTGACTGAACTGCGCCGGCTCGGGCTGGTCCGCAAGCCCGCCATCGTGGTCCCGAACCACATGCTCGAACAGTTCCAGCGCGAGTTCCTGCAGCTATACCCGCAGGCCAGGATCCTTGCCGCAGGCACCGAAGACCTTGCCTCCGACAAGCGGCGCCGCTTCGTGGCCCGGGTCGCGACCGGCAACTGGGATGCCGTCATCCTGACACGGACCGCGTTCGAGAACCTGCCCGTGTCCAAGGACACCCTGCAGACGTACCTCGACAACGAGATCACGCCGCTGCGCCTCGCCTTGGCCACAATGCAGAACGGCGGCGACCGGCGCACCGTGAAGCAGGTCGAGAAGGCGATCCTGGCCGCCGAGGAGAAGGTCAAGGACAAGCTGGACAAGGTGAAGGATCCCGGCGTCTCCTTCGAGGAGACCGGCATCGACTACCTGTGCGTCGACGAACTCCACGACTACAAGAACCTGCTCACGCCCAGCAGCATCCAAGACGCCGCCATCACCCCCGGCTCGAACCGCGCCACCGACCTGCACATGAAGGTCGAGTACCTGCGGAACCGCTACAAAGGGCGCGCCTTCACCGGGGCCACGGCAACGCCGATCGCCAACAGCATCAGCGAGGCCTACGTCATGCAGCGCTACCTGCGGCCCGACCTGCTCCGCGACGCACAGATCCCCGACTTCGACACCTGGGCCGCGACCTTCGGCGAGCTCGTGACCGCCGTCGAGATCGCCCCCGACGCCAGCAGCTGGAGACAGAAGACCAGGTTCGCGCGATTCCGCAACGTCCCCGAACTGCTGCGCATGTGGCACATCGCCGGCGACGTGAAGCTGGCCAAGGATCTCAACCTCGCCGTTCCCGACCTGGTCGAACGCGCCGACGGCCAGCGGATCCCGCAGACCGTCGTCGTCGAACCCAGCGACGAGGTGCTCGCCTATGTGCGCGACCTGGGAGAGCGCGCCGAGGCGATCCAAAACAAGCTCGTCGAGCCACACGAAGACAACATGCTCAAGGTTTCCGGCGACGGCCGCGCGGTCGCTCTCGACCTCCGGCTGCGCGAGACCCCCGGCAGCGACACCCGAGCCCTCCCGCTCGATGGGCTCGCCGCGCCGACCAAGGTCGACGTTGCCGCCGACGAGATCGCCCGCCGCTGGATCGCGAACAGGGACCGCCGCTACGAGACACACAACGGCGAACCACACCCGACCCCCGGCGCGCTGCAGCTGGTGTTCTGCGACCTCGGCACACCATCCGACGGCTGGAACGTCTACGGCGAACTCAAAGACCAGCTCATGAACCGCGGCGTGCCGGCCGACCAGATCGCCTTCATCCACGACGCCAAGAACGACCGCGCCAAAGCCCGACTCTTCGAGGCCGCCCGCACCGGCCGCGTCCAGGTCCTGATCGGCAGCACCAGCAAGATGGGCGTCGGCACCAACGTGCAGGACCGCGTCATCGCCCTGCACCACCTGGACTGCCCCTGGAGGCCGGCCGACATCATCCAGCGCGACGGCCGCGGCGTACGCCAAGGCAACCAGAACCCAGAGATCGAGATCCTGCGCTACGTCACCGAAGGCACCTTCGACGCCTACTCCTGGCAGACGATCGAACGCAAAGCGAACTTCATCGCCCAGTTCATGACCGGTAGCCTCGACTCCCGCGAGATCGAAGACATCGGTGAGCTCACCCTGTCCGCGACCGAAGTCAAAGCGCTCTCCAGCGGCAACCCGCTCCTGATGGAGAAGGCCGCCGCCGACGCCGAAGTCGGCCGCCTCGTCCGCCTCGAACGAGCCCACGCCCGCACCCAATCGATGCTCGAGCACCGCATCGGCGAGCACACCCGATCGATTGCCGCCAGCAACACCACCATCGCCGCCCTCGAAAAGGCGATCGCCCAGCGCGTCGACACCTCCGCCGACAAGTTCCGCATGGAGATCAACGGACTCCGATACAACGAGCGCGCCGACGCCGCGAAAGCCCTGACGAGCACCCTGGCCGGCGTGCTTGAGACCCGGCCCGGCCGCGAGTCACTGCGGCGTGTCGGTGCGCTCGGCGGCTTCGAGCTCACCGCCGAACGCTTCTATCTCGCCGACTCGCCATACGCCCAGGTCCGCTTCACCGGGGCACCCATCGACGGCGTACGCATCACCCTGGCCGAGAACCAGAACCCCGCGCCAGGGCTCGTCGTACGCCTCGAAAACGCCCTCCGCGCACTCGACAGGAAGCTCACCGGAGAACACGACTACATCGACGAGCTCACCACCGAGATCTCGCGCGCCCGCGAACAACTCGGCCAACCGTTCAAGTACCGCGCCGACCTCGACGCCGCCTACACCTACCGCAAGAACATCAACGACCAGCTCGACGCCGCCGCGAACCCGACCACCACCGCGCCCGCGGCCGGCCGCGGCGACGACAGCCCGGAGCAGGCACCAAGCCTGACAGACCGTGCCCGAGAGCACGTCCGTACCGAGCCTGCGACTCAGACCCACAACCACGAACCGCCACCCGCCCAGATCCAGCACCAACCGCAGCGCGACCTCCAGTAGAGAACTGAACATCACCGCCAACCAGGTCTGCGCCCTCGTTCGACGCGTCGACCTGCAAGCGATCAAGATCGGCGGCTGCGGGCAACGGCGAGTCGAACGGGACAAGATCGAGGAGTACGTCGAGCGCGTCTACACCCGAGACCCGGGCGTTCATCGATGCGCACCCCATCCGGAGAGGACACGGACCCCGAACTCGGAATAGATGATGCCCGCGAACCGCACATCACCAGCGGCACGTCGAGGCCCGCCGCCGAGCAAAGCCGCCACCAAGCGACCCGTTGCTTCCAGCCACGCCTCGCCGCCGACCCCCGCCGGCGAGGCCCGATCACGCACGGCGTCCCTAGGCCGAACGAGCTCGCTCGCATGTTGACAACGACAGCGCGCCCAGCCGTCCCGGAGCAGAACGATGACGATCAAGAAACCCCCGCCGACAGATGCCTGGTGCAAAGGGCTCTGGTATCGCGGCTAGGGGGATTTGCTCAGCTCCAGGCCGGCAGTGTGCGTGCCGCGCGCGTCGTCGCCTGGGCTGGTTGCCGGAGCCGCCGGTGCTGGTGCCGTGGGCGAGGTGATGGTGAACGCGACATCGGGACCAGTTGCCGTCAGCATCGAGGATCGCCGACTCGGTGGCGTGCCCGTCCATGATCGCCTCGACGAGTTGCCGGACGTAGGTCGGCTCGTCCGGGCGGCGCTGGTCGCGTTCCGCTACCCGCCGGATCGCCTATCCGGCCTCGAGGGATCACGCAGTCCTCGCCGGCATCGCGGACCTGGATCGAGATCTTCACCGCCGGACAGCACAACCAGGCCATCGCGGACGTACGCGTCACCGCCGCGCGCCGCGGCAGCGGCCTGCAGCAGCGCGACGACGTCGGTCCATTGCATCAGACGGGTTCTTCACCGCCTCCGAGTAGGTCCAGGTCGCCGAGCCCGAACGTTCCGTCGAGAAGGCCTTCGGTGGACGACGAGCGTGACCCGAACACCGGAGCCACGGATCTCGTGGGCGAGCGCGACCGCCGCTTCCAGTTCGGGTCCTCTGGTGGCGCGGGACGGGCGTACCCGATCCGGATATCTGTGCCTGCGGCCGGTTCGGCCGTGAGCAGCTCCGAGGGCTTTAGCTCATTGGTCATGCCCGCGAATCTTCTCAGGGAACGACGTTCGAGGGCTCGTTGGACGAGCGGGTTTCTGAACGAGTTTTGAAGGCGAATCGGGCCCGCTTCCGATCCGCCGAGTGGATCTTCAGTAAACGGTTTCTTGAAGATCGCGACCCATACGGAGGGCCTTGCCTTGGCGCGGCGCTTTGTCTCGGACCGCTTGACGGCTGTCGATCTCCGGCCCTAGGGTCACACCTCCAAGCTAAAATGATAATCGTTATCGTTATCGTTGACTGGCAGGGGTGAGGACGTTCTGATGGGGCACCTGTTGATGGTTGAGAGCTGGGTGGGGTCGATGAGCACGTTGCTCCCTCGCGGAATCCGGGAGGGAGGGC
>NZ_JBFAHB010000036.1:0-91190 GCF_040653975.1 Kribbella sp. NPDC050820 | reverse complement strand
GGGGCTGGAACTCCCGGCCTTCCCTCGTCGCTCCAGTCGCTTCGCTCCCTCCACTCCTCAGTCCAGGCCGGGAGGCCCCATGACCGGGTTCGACGAGCCGCTGCGCGAGTTGCTGCTGCAGACGGAGGACCTGGAGTGGGTGGACAAGTCCCTCGGCGGGCTGTCCCACAAGATGCTGTGGCGCGACCCGGAGACCGAGGCGTCGATCGCGCTGGTGCGGTTCGAGAAGGGGTCCGGGATCCCGTCCGAGCACAAGCACGCGTCGAACCAGTTCATGTTCTGCCTGTCCGGGCGGTACGTGTACCTGCCGACCGGGACGACGCTGACCAAGGGCAGCTTCTACTGGAACCCCAAGGGCAACGTGCACGGGCCGACGCTGGCCGAGGAGACGTCCGTCCTGCTGGAGGTGTACGACGGGCCGCACTACCCGGAGCGGCCGTCGTTCTACGACAACGACGAGGACGCCCGCTGAGATGGCCGGTTGGGACGTCCACACCCACCTGATCCCGCCCACTGTGCTCTCCGCTGCGCACAAGGGCGAGTTCGGGCTGTCCGTCGACAACGGTTCGCTGGTCGTCGACGGACAGCGGCTGCCGTTGGGGCGGCTGGCCGACCCGGCTGCACTTCTGCGCTGGATCGACGAGCAAGACCTGGACGGTGCTGTGGTGTCCGTCCCGCCTGCACTCTTCCGGTACGACACCGGCGTCGAGTGGGCCGAGTTGGTGAACCAGGGGTTGCGGGAGCTCGCCACACCTCAGCTGCGGGTGCTGGGCCAGCTGCCGCTGCTTGATGCAGCTGCACCCTCGGTTGCTGCTGCTCTGGCCCGCGAGGGGGTCTTCAGCGGCTTTGCCCTGGGTACGCCGAGCTACGAGGGGCTGGATCCGGTGTGGGAGATGCTGCACGCACTGGAGGCCTTCACGCTGATCCACCCGGGGCACAGTGACGACAAGCGGCTCGAGTCGTTCTACTTGACGAATCTGTTGGGGAATCCGTACGAGACCGGGCTGGCTGCGGCGAGTCTGATCTTCGCGGATGTGCCGGGGCGGTTTCCGGGGATCCGGTTCTGCCTGTGCCATGGGGGTGGTGTGACGGCGGCGCTGGCCGGCCGTTGGCAGCGGGGGATCGACACGGCGCGGCCGGGGATCGAGCCACCGTCGCTGGCGGTGGCGGACGCGTTGCGCCGGTTCTACGTCGACGACTTGGTGCACGACGACGCCGTACTGGAGCTGCTCGGCTCCACGTTCGGGCCCGAGCGGGTGCTGGCCGGCAGCGACTGGCCGTTCCCGATGGGCAGCGACTCCGTGTCCGCGATGCGGGCGCTGGCGGCCGGTGAGCTGACCGTACCGCTGGCGAAGGAGGTCGTCGCGCCGTGAGACGGGCTTTTCGTCAGGACAAACGTGTGATCAGATATCAAATCGTGGGAACCGGGGTGAAGCAATGAGCGCGCGGACGGGGGCAGTGCTGCGCAGTCATGGGCCGGGTCAGCAGCTGAAGGCCGAAGAGGTCGAGCAGGTTGCCGGACCAGGGGAGACGCTGGTCGAGATGCGGCTGGCCGCGGTGACGCAGGCCGACCGGTCGGTCCTGGCTGGCAAACAACCGACGCAACCCTTCATGCCGGGGTCCGAAGGCGTTGGTGTCGCGGTGACCTCAGCGAGTCTTGCGGCCGGGACGCCCGTGCTGATCCGTGGCGAGGGTGTCGGGGTGACGAGGCAGGGCCTCTGGGGCCGGTACGCCGTCGTGCCCGATGCCGCCGTACATCGGCTGCCTGCCGAGCTGGATGCTGTCGTCGCTCTTGCTCTGCTCACGCCGGCGTTGACTGCCCACACGGCCGTGCGGCGCGTTGCCGGCGTACTGGGAGGCGAGACGGTTGTGGTCACCGGGGTGACCAGTCTGCTGGGTCGTCTGTGTGCAGCGATGGCTCGTGCGGCCGGTGCGCGGAAGGTGATCGGGCTGGCCTGGGTCGGCGAGGCTGTGGACGCGGCTGCGCCGTTGGTCGACCAGATCGTGCGTGTGGACGAGCTAGGGCAGGTCGGGCGTGAGCTGCCGTGGTGCGACGCGGCGATCGACACTGTGGGCGGTCCGGTCACCAGTGGGGTGCTCGGCCAGATCACTCCGGGCGGGCGGATCGCCATACTGGGTTACAGGGCTGGTGAGTTCACCACGATCGACCTGCACCAGCTGATCGGGCGAGACCTGCGAGTGCTGCCGGTGAACCTGCAACGAACAGTCCTCGAACCTGGTGCGGTCAGCGAGGCGCTCGCTGCGGTCGCGCCGGTGCAGGTACGGCCGGACGTCGAGCTGGTGACCGCCGACCGGGCCGGCGACGCATTGGACCGGATCGCTCCCGATCGCAGGGTTTTCCTTGATCTGACGGGGTTCTGACGTAGCTGCCGGTTCGGGCCGCTGGACTAGACCAATCAGTGTTACTGAGCAATCTGCTGTCGGAGTCCCGCAGATCACCCACCGGCCGCTACGGTTACCTCCCAGAGTTGTGCAGTGGAGGAGAGAGGTAGCCCGCACCCTATGACCCGACGACTCGAGCTCACGCCCGGGGGACCGACCGGCCGTCGTACCCTCGCCGAGGAGGCGGCCGCCGAACTGCACGAACTCATCCTGTCCGGCGAGCTTCCGAGTGGTACGGCGCTTCGGCTCGAGGAGCTCGCGAAGCGGCTGGACATGAGCCAGATGCCGATCCGCGAAGGGCTGCGGCGGATGCAGGCGCTCGGGCTGGTCGAGATCGTTCCGCACAAGGGCGCGTGGGTCCGCGAGCTGTCGATGGAGGACCTGCGCGACACGCACCAGACCCGGCTGGCGCTGGAGTCCCTCGCGGTACGGGCGGCCGCGACCCGCTTCTCCGACTCCGACGCCGCACTGGCCCGCACTGCGCTGGCCGAGCACGTGCGGCTCTCGAAGGCCGGCGACAACATCGCCTCCCGGCAGGCGCACACCGAGTTCCACTTCGCCATCTACCGGGCCGGTGGGTCGCGCTGGCTGCCGCGCGCGATCGAGCCGGTGTGGCAGAACAGCGAGCGCTACCGGTTCGGCTCGCGGCAGACCAAGGCGCGGATCGAGCAGACCCGGCGTGAGCACCAGGCGATACTCGACGCGTGCGTCGCGCACGACGAGGCCGGTGCGGAGGCCGCGTTGCGCGAACACCTCGAGGGCGCGATGCAGCGCATCACGCAAACGATGGAGCGTCGCTACCAGAAGAGTTGAGCACCTCGAAGCGGTCGGTCTGCCAGCCACCCGCGTCGAAGATCGCCCGCAGCAGCAGGGAGTCGCCGCGTCTGCCGTAGGTGGTGACCAGTTCGGTGATGTCCGTCGTACCCAGGCCGTCGTAGTACTGGTCCAACGCCTTGCGACGGCGTTGGGCTGCTTCCGGGGTGCTGGTGATCTCTTGCAGTTCCGTTTGGCAGCCGACGACCTGCCCGGAGCCCACCTTCTCTCCGGGCAGGTGTCGTTGCAGGTAGTTGTGGCCTGCCTGCACGTCCTGTGCTCGCAGCCTTGCGCCCAACGCGTGGGTCTGCTGCCGTTGCACGGCTCGTGAGATGGCGATGTGGTCCGGGTGTCCTGTGAGCCCGTCCCTTCCGACCGTCAGCACGAGCTGCGGTTGGACCTCGCTGACCGCCTGTCCGACCTCTGCCGCGACCTCATTGGGCTGTGCACTCGCCAGCGTGTGCGGACCGCCTGATCCGCCGTCGTCGACCCAGCGGCCCTTGGTGCTCAGCCAGTCCCACTCGTCGATGCCGAGCAGGTCGCATGACGCTTGCAGTCTGTCCGCCGCGTCGCCGATTCCTGCTGTGGCGACCCGCAGTACGACGTGCCACCCCGCAGCGCTGAGCACTGCGGTGGCGGCGCCGGTAGCGAAGACCTCGTCATCCGGGTGCGCATGGACGACGAGCGCCGTACGCAACTAGTCGGCCAGCCGGGCCGGGAAGCCGCCTGTCGCGACCGGGCCCCAGCGCTCCGGGGTGACGCGGATCAGGCACTTGCCCTGCGTCCGCATGGCCTCGCGGTACTCGTCCCAATCCGGGTGCTCACCGGAGATCGACCGGTAGTACTCCACCAGCGGTTCCACCGCGTCCGGCAGCTGGATCACCTCGCCGGTGCCGTCCACCTGCACCCACGGACCGTTCCAGTCGTCCGACAGCACCACGACACTGGTCTGCGGGTTCCGCTCCACGTTCGTGCTCTTGGCCCGCTCCGGGTAGGACGAGATGACGATCCGGCCCTCGCTGTCCACTCCACCCGACACCGGCGAGGCCTGCGGCGTCCCGTCCGCCCTCGTGGTGATCAGCAACATGTGATGGCGCGGCCGCACGAACTCCAGCAGCTCCTCGACCCCGACCTTCGTATTCGTGGCAACAGTTCTCGGCATGCCCCCACCCTATGTTCGCTCACACCACCCCCGTCTCCTCGTCGTCCATCAGGTGGCCTTCCTCAGCAGGTCGTCGGGGGTGAGGAGTTGTTCCAGCTCTTCGTCGGGGAGGTGGTTGATGAGGTCCTTGGTGCGTTGGGCCTGTGGGGTGGTCGGGAGGGCGCCGGCGAGGAGCTCGGGGAGGAAGAGCTCGTAGCCGGCGCGGGCTCGGGGTGTGTACCTGTGCCTGGTCCTGGCGACCGCAGAGGAGACCCGGATAGCGTGCTCGTTGCCCGGCGGTACGTCGGGACGGTCGACCTCACGTGCAGCGAAGCGGAAGCCGTTCGCCTTGTCGCAACTCGCACAGCCGACCGGACCGGCGCCAAGCCCCGAGCCGCACTCACCACACGTCAACTGCTTGAGCGCCCCGTCCACAACCCGCCAGTCGAACTCGGACGTGTCCTGCAGAACGACCTCGGCCAGCTCCCGGGCCTCCGCCGTACCAACTGCCACGCCCGACTCCGCGCAGAACCCTCGCCAGGCCTCGTCGATACTGTCCTCGACCACTCGAAGCGCGTCCACCAATCGCGCGTGCTCCACCCGCCGCATGCGCTGGACTCTAGTGTCCCGGTGAGCTGTGGACGACCGGATTGACATGTTCGAACAGGTGTTCGAACATGGATTCATGACGGGGAGAAAGGCAGCGGATCGGGCGCCGGCGGTGACGGCGCTGGATCAGGCGCGCACGCTGCTCGCCCGAGCCAAGGCGCAGAAGGCGGCTCGGCTTCAGGCCGAGGACGAAGAAACCCTCGACTCACCCGTCCCCCTCCGGATTTCCGCCCAGGCGACCGCGGGTGGTGGGGTGCGGCGGTTGGTGGCGGCGCCGCGGACCACCGAGACGCGGGTGCAGCAGGCGCTGGACACCGCGAGTGTGGATCGGGTGCTGCCCACGTTGCCCGCGGTCTCCGAGCTGCTGGCGGGGGCTGGGTTGCGCGGCGGATCGGCGTACTCCGTGCGGGGATCGTCGGCGCTGGCGATGGCGATGATGGCCGGTCCGTCCGCGGAGGGTGCGTGGTGCGGGGTGGTCGGGCTGCCTTCGTTCGGGGCGGAGGCTGCGCGGGCGCTCGGGGTGGACCTCGAGCGCCTGGTCCTGGTGCCGGATCCGGAGCATGACTGGCTCAACGTCGTCGCTGCTCTGGTCGATGCGCTGACGGTGGTGGTGGTCCGTCCGCCGGGGGAGGTGACGCCGGGGGAGGCGTCCCGGCTCGCCGCGCGTCTGCGGACCCGGGGTGCGGTGCTGATCGCGGTTGGCTCCTGGCCGGGGAGTGAGGCGCGGCTGGAGGTGGAGAGCAACGTCTGGACCGGCTTGGGGGCCGGTGAAGGCCTGCTCGCCGCCCGGCAGGCGACCGTCGTGGTCACCGGCCGGCGAGCCGCCGTGCGCCAACGCCGGCACCAGCTCTGGCTCCCCGGACCGGACGGCGCCATCCGCTCGATCGACACCGCGGCGGACAGCACCTTTCGCCCGGTGGACTCCGCGGATGCCGCTGTTCGCGCGGTCGGCTCCGCGTCTGACGGTGCCTCCCGTTCGGTCGACTCCGGAGGTGGCGCTGTTCGCGGGGTCGGCTCGGCGGCGGACGGCGCCTTCCGGCCGGGTGTTGGCGAGGCTCCGGGCTGGCAGGACGAGGCGGTGGGGTGATGGGGCGTGGGCTGACTCGCACGATGGTGGTCTGGGTGCCGGACTGGCCGGTGACAGCGGCCGCGGTGGCGGCCGGGCGCTCTCCGGACGAGCCCATCGCCGTGCTGGAGAAGGGCAAGGTGCTCGCCACCTCCGCCGCGGCCCGGGCCGGCGGGGTGCGCCGCGGTCTGCGGGCCCGGGACGCGCAGTCGCGCTGCCCGGAGCTCGTCGTGCTGAAGTACGACCCGGTGATCGACGCGCGCTCGTTCGACCCGGTGATCGGCTGCCTGGAGGCGCTCATCCCGGGCATCCAGGTGATCCGGCCCGGGATGTGCGCGTTGAAGGCGCGCGGTCCGTCCCGGTTCTACGGCAGCGAGCCGGCCGCGGCCGCGAAGCTGCTCGACCGGCTCGAGACGTTCGACGTGCCGGGGAGCCGGGTGGGGATCGCCGACGGTCCGTTCGCCGCCGAGCAGGCGGCCCGGTCGAGCTCGGCGGAGACGCGGATCCTGGTGGTCCCGCCGGGGGAGTCGGCGGAGTTCCTGGCGCCGTTCAGCGTCGACACGCTCGAGCAGCCGACGCTGACCGACCTGCTCCGCCGGCTCGGGCTGCGGTCGCTGGGTGCGTTCGCGGGGCTGTCTCCCACCGAGGTGCTGACCAGGTTCGGCCCCGACGGCGCCTACGCCCACCGGCTGGCCTGTGGGTTCGACGATCGCTCCGTAGTCGGCCGCGAAGTCCCGCCGGAGCTCGTCCGCACCCTCGACTTCGAGCCGGCGGTGGACCGGGTCGACCAGGTCGCCTTCGCGGTCCGGTCGGTCGCCGACGAGCTGATTGCCCGGCTGACCGAGCTCGGCCTGGTCTGTACGACGCTGCGGGTCGAGGCCGGCACCGAGTCCGGCCGAATCCACGAGCGGGAGTGGTTGCACCCCCGCTGGTTCACCGCGGCGGACGTGGTGGATCGGGTCCGCTGGCAGCTGCAGGGGAGCGGTACGGCGACCACCGAGCTGACGTCACCCGTCGTACGGCTCCGACTCGTGCCCGAGCAGGTCGACCCGGTCGGCGCGTACGTCGACGGGCTGTGGGGCGGCGGGCCGGACGAGCGGATCCACCGGGCGCTGTCGCGGGTCCAGAGCATGCTCGGTCATGGGGCCGTCGCGTCGGTGGTGATCGGTGGCGGCCGCGGGTACGCCGAGCGGCAGACGCTGGTCCCGTGGGGCGACCGCCCGGTGCCGGCCCACCCCGCGGATCAGCCGTGGCCGGGCTCGATCAGCTCCGCCGACGCCACGCGCTGGCCCGCCCTCGCGCCGACCACCATCTTCCCCACCCCGCTTCCCGCGCAGGTCCTCGCCGAGGACGGCAGCGAGGTCTCGGTCAGCGCCCGCGGCGCGCTCTCCGGCACGCCCACCGCCTTCCGCCTCGGCCCAGCCGCTCAAGTTGCCGATAGCAACAAGCTGCACCCGATCACTGCCTGGGCCGGCCCCTGGCTGGTCGACGAGCGCTGGTGGGACCCGGACACCGAGTCCCGCCGCGCCCGCTTCCAGTTCACCACCGCCGACACCCGGGCCTGGCTCTTCACCCTCCACCAAACCACCTGGCAGGCCGAAGCCACCTATGACTGACGATCGAGAGGAACAGGAGCGCCATCAGGACCGCGCCCGCCCACATGGATTGCTGCCAGCCGCTGACGAAGGAATCCTGAGCCGCCCGGATCAGGGCCTCTGCGTGGGGTCCCGCTTCGGGAGCGACTGCGATGGCGTTGGCGATGCCTTCGCGGGCGGTGTCGGCGGCTGGTTCGGGGATTCCGGCGAGTTGCTGGTCGATGGCATTGCGGTAGCCGGCGGACAACAATGCTCCGAGCAACGCGACACCGAGCGCGGTGCCGAACTCCCGCGTCACGTCGTTGAGCGCGGACGCGACGCCTTGGCGCTCACGCGGCAGCGCACTCGTGATCGCCTCGGTGGACGGAGTCATCGACAGGCCCATGCCAAGTCCCATCGCGAGCATGCCCGGCAGGATCGCGACGTAGCCGCCGTCCGTGGAGACGAGCGTCGCCATCAGGACCAGGCCGACGCCTCCGAGCAGAATCCCGGCCGCCATCGTCGCGCGGCCTCCGATCCGCGCGGCGAGCCGCGGCGCGAGCCCGGAGGCGAACATCATCAACAACGCCATCGGCATCAGCGCGAGCGTCGAGCGCAACCCGGACCAGCCGAGCACAGCCTGGAAGAACGGGAACAGTACGACGAAGATCCCGGCCTGCACACCGAACACCGTCAGCAGCGACACGGACCCACTCGCCAGACCCCGCTTGCGGAACAGTCGTACGTCGAGCAGCGGAGCTGCCCGGCGCAGTTCCCACGCCACGAAGGCGACTGCGCCGACCACACCCACCGCAAGACTCACCAGCGTCAGCGGCGCTCCCCAACCCCGCTCCGGCCCCTCGTGCAACGCGAGGACGAAGCCGAACACTGCCACGACAGAAGCCAGCGAGCCGACGAAGTCGAACCGGTGCGCCGACTCCTCACGCGAGTTGGGCACAGCTCGCAGTGCCATCACGATCGCGACAACGACCAGAGCGACAGGCAGCACGAAGAGCCAGCGCCAACTCGCCAGGTCGACAAGGACGGCGGACAGGTACATGCCGAGGATGCCGCCACCACCGGCGACCCCGGTCCAGACGCCGATCGCCTTCGAACGGTGCTCGTCCGGGAAGGCCGACGTGATGACGGCGAGCGTGACCGGCATGATCATCGCCGCGCCGACACCGCTGACGAACCGGGCCGCGAGCATCATCTCGGACGACGTGGCCAAGCCGGCTGCGGCACTGGCCACCCCGAACAGGAGCAGGCCGGCCAGCAGCACCGGCTTGCGGCCCCACCGATCGCCGGCCGCACCGAGTGGCAGCAGCAGCGCGGCCAAGCTGATCGTGTAGAGGTTGATGAACCACAGGACCTCCGTCTGGGAGGCGTCGAACGTGACCGCGAGCTCCGGCTGCGCGACGTTCAAGCCGGACACCGAGGCGATCACCGCCATCAGCGCGACGCAGACCGCGACCAGGATCGCGCGCCGCCGGCGGGGGTCGTCGATGGTCGGCGCAGCGGCCGCCACGTGGGTACTCATGGGCTTCCCTTCACAACGTCGAGAGTCAGCACCGATGGTGGCGAGGAATCTGCCGAATCGGCAAAGCTTGTTGCCGAATGGCAAAATGGAACGCATGAGCCAAGCAGTGAACAGAACGCTGGACGCGGTCGGGCACCGGCTGAAGCAGCTGCGGCTGCGCCGCGAGGTCACGCTCGCCGACCTCGCCGACGAGACCGGCATCTCGATCAGCACGTTGTCCCGCCTCGAGTCAGGGCTGCGGCGGCCGACGCTGGAGCAGCTGCTGCCGCTCGCGGGCGCCTACGGGGTCACCCTCGACGAGCTGGTCGACGCGCCGCCCACCGGCAACCCGCGCATCAACCTGCGCCCGATCGCCTGCGGCGACGGGATGGTCGTGCTTCCGCTCACCCGTCGGCCCGGTGGCATCCAGGCGTACAAGTTCGTGCTCCCGGCCGGCCGCGACGACCAAGTGCCCGACCTTCGCACCCACGAGGGGTACGACTGGGCCTACGTGCTCAACGGCCGGCTCCGGCTCGTCCTCGGCGACCAGGAGCTCATCCTCGAGCCGGGCGAGGCCGCGGAGTTCGACACCCGCACCCCGCACTGGTTCGGCGCCACCAGCGCCGGTCCGGTCGAGTTTCTCAGCCTGATCGGCAAACAGGGCGAACGCGCCCATGTCCGCGCCGCTCCGAAGCGTAAGTCGGCAGCCAGCTGACGCGGTCTCCTCGACAGGCCGCGGAATTTGTCGGCGGTAGGGGCGAGAATGGCGCGGTGAACGAGCTGGGGCAGTTCGGTCCGCATCGGTGGTCGCCGGGATACCACGGTGCGGACGAGAGGTTTCGCGGGACGACGTTCATGGTGGCGGACCTGCGCGGCGCGCGGTTCGTCGACTGTGATCTGACCGGGGTGAAGATCGTCGACGCGGCGCTGGTCGACGTCGACATCTCCGGGTGGGTGAGCAACCTGGTCGTGAACGGGGTCGACGTCACGGAGTACGTCGAGGCCGAGCTCGACCGCCGGCACCCCGAGCGGGTGCAGTTGCGGGAGATCCAGGACGCCGACGGCTTCCGCGCGATGTGGGCGACGCTGGACGGGCTGTGGTCGGAGCTGACCGCCCGGGCCGAGCGGTTGCCCGAGTCCGCTCGCCACGAGCGGGTCGCCGGCGAGTGGTCCTTCGTCGAGACGTTGCGCCACCTCATCTGGATCACCGACTCCTGGGTGAGCCGCACGATCCTCGACCAGGAGCGGCCGTTCCACCCGCTCGCACTCCCGCAGACCGCCTACAACCCGGCAGACGCCGCGACGCTAGGCATGGACCTCGACGCCAAACCGACGTACGCCGAAGTCGTCGAAGCCCGCGCGGACCGGCAAGCAGTGGTCAACGCCATCCTCGAGGATCTAACCAACGCCGACCTCGGCCGCCCCTGCCCACGCCCACCCGCCCCCGGCTACCCCGAGGAGGACCGCGCGGTAGCCGACTGCCTCGGCGTCCTCATGGACGAGGAAGCCGAGCACTACCGCTTCGCCCTCCGCGACCTGACCACCCTGGAGTCCCGTCAGTAGCGTCAGGGCGCGACCACGATCATCGTCACGGTGCTGCCCAGCGGCACCATCGTGCCCGCCTCGGGCATGACTCTCATCAGTTCGCCCGGGGTGTAACTGGGCCACTTCCTGGTCTGGATGTCCGGCTTCAGCCCCAGGGCGCGGAGTGCCTCGGCGTACTTCGCCGCCGACAGCCCGTTCCCAGGTTCCAAGTAGCGGAAGGGCGGTACGCCGACCCGGTCCGGGACGATCGTGACGCGGTCGAGGATCCGGTCGACCTCGGCTGCGTTCGTCGACGACTGCGCGTAGAACTTCACGTCGAGCGACGGGAGATACACCGCGCCCGAGCACACCGTGACCTTTTTGAACGACTCGCTGACGCAGCTGGTGCGCTGACGTTCGGCCCGGACACCGTCGAGCTGGAAGGTTTCGTCGGCGACGAACTTGAAAAACCGGGTCTTGCCGTCAAGGATCCAGACGCTTTCGACGCCGGCGGGGCGAGGCGACAGGCAGAGATGGACGGCTCCCACGTCGAACATGACCGTGTCGGCCGTCGGCGTCCCGCAGCGTTCCTTGTTGGTGCCCCACTCGGCGGGGACGGCGATGGCCGCGTGACCGACGCCGACCAAGCGGGTGTCGGCGGGCGCGACGTGGGGGCTGGTGGAGGCGACGGGTGGTGGGGTGACTGACGAGGTCGGGCTGGTGAGGAGGGCGGTTGCGCCGCCGGCGGCTGCGACGGCGACGGCGGCGGTGACGCAGACCGCCAGGGTGCGGCGGCGGCGTGCTCGGGTGGCGTGGGCGTGCATCGCGTCGATCGGGGGCGGCCCGACGGTGGTGCGCTCGGCGGCGCGGTCGAGGAGGTCGGTCAGCTTGGATTCGTTCATCGGGATCCTCGCAGTTCGGCCAGGTCCGGGTCCTGGGCCAGGGCCTTCACGGCTCTGGACAGCCGGCTCTTCACGGTGCCGGAGGCGACGTCGAGCACGGTGGCCATCTGCTGCTCGCTCAGATGGGCGTAGTACCGCAGTACCACTGCAGTGCGCTGGTCGCCGGGCAGTCTGTCGAGGGCGCGCATGATCGCGTCTGTGTCGTCGATGCCGGTGGTGTGGTCGGCTCCGCCGTACTCGGGCAGCGTCGCGGTCGGCTTCTCACCGGTCCAGCGGCGGCGACGCGTGGACAGGAAGGTGTTGACCAGGATCCGGTGCACGTAGGCGTCCCGGTCGTCGGCCGCCTGCACCTTGCGCCACTTCAGCAGGCACCGCTCGAGCACGGACTGGACGAGGTCCTCAGCTTCGGCATGGGTGCACCCGAGCAGCACCGCGGAGCGCACCAGCCCCGCCCACCGCGCCGCCACGTACTCGCTGAAGTCGTCGCTCATGCCACCCCCTCTCACCGTATAGACAGGCGAGGCCCGGGCCGAGGTTCCGAGCGCGAGGTCAGAAGTCGATGCGCATCACCGTACGGCGCACGGTCGGCCGAGTGACCTCCTTGAAGCCGGCCTCTTCGAAGGCCTGGCGCGGGCCGACGTGTAACTCGCCCCAGGTGATCTGCTTGCCGGCCTGCGTGACCATCGGATAGGCCTCGAGCGCCCGGGCGCCGCGCGTACGGGCGTGCTCGATGGTGGCGCGGGCCAGCAGATAGGTGAGACCGCGGCCGCGGTAGCCCTTCCGGACGACCATGCAGGTGACCGACCACACCCCGTCGTCGTCCTTGTCCTCAGACCGGCCGGTCCACGGGATGCGCGAGGTCCGGAGCTTCGGGTACGCCGTTCGCGGCTCGACTGCGACCCAGCCGACCGATGTGCCGTCGACGTACCCGACGAGACCGCTGGTCGCCGAGGCAGCCGGGTCGCCGCAGGCCGTCTGGTCCTGCAGCATCGCGGTCCGCTCGTCCTGAGTGGAGTCACGCCAGATCCAGCCGCGGATCTTGAACCGCTGGCACTGGCAGTGCCCCGCATCGGCGGTCCCGAAGACCGCCTGCAGGTCCTCCCAGGACGCCTCGTTCGCGGGGACGACGGTCAACTGCTCCGCCTCGATCGGCGTGCTCACGCTGTTCATACCCGGCACGCTAGCCCGGGTTCCGGACGCTCTACTTCCGGAACACCTGCGCGAGCCGCTCCGCGAAGTCCGCCGGGAACTCGTGCCCCACACCCGGCAACCACTCCACGGCGACCCCGAACGCGGTCAACCGGTCACCCTCGACCACCTCACGCAGGTCGTCGTCCGTCCCCATCAACACCACCGCCGGCTCCAGCGGACCCCGCGCGGCCTCCGGCAGCTGCCGAAGCGCAGGAGCCAGTACGACGACGCCGGCAACCGACTGCGGTTGTCCGGTGAGAGCCCAGTCGAGCGCCACCCGACCACCTGCGGAGAACCCGGCAGCGATCAGCGGCAGCGACTGCAGATCGGCAGGCATGGTCGCGAGCCCCGAAGACACGTCGTCACGAGACTGCTCCGGAGACGGCCACGTGCGGTACATGGGCGACATTTGCTGCGACGACTCCACGCACAGCAGCGCGTAGCCGAGTGCCGTCACGCTCGCCCAGTCGCGCGCCGCACGCGTCGCCCGCTGCCCAGCACCATGTAGCGCCACCACAACGCCCTGCGCGGCACCATCCGGCAGCTGCAAGATCGGTGCCGCAGGAGGTGTGGCAGTGCGCTGCGTCCGAGACACCTCGCGAAGCTCAGCGAAGCCAGGCAGCTCCTGCAGACTGGCCAGGTCGTCGTCCTCGGTCAGCAGCGAGTCGTCCCACCAGGCGCCCGCCGCCGCGGCGGACTGGAGAGCAGCCAGGCCTTCCTCCGGTCGGCCGAGCACTCCGAGGAGACAAGCCCGCGTGTGAGTCAGCTCGGCCAGCCACGGGAGCACGGAGTCATCGGCCTCGTCGAGCACAGCCAGAGCCTCCCGGTGGGAGCCCTGCTGGTAGAACACGTCAACACGATCGATCAGATCGTCGTACGTCGCTTCCGGTGTCTGCACTGGTCGATTCTGACCCACTCAGAGGGCCCACCTCAGAGGGCATCGGCGCGGGACTGCAGATAGCGCTGCTCAGGCACGCTGCCGGTGAGCCGGGCGGCGTCCTGGTAGGCGGCGCGCGCCGCGGGCAGGTCGCCGGACAGCTCCAGCAGATGCGCGCGTACGGCGGCCACCCGGTGATGGTCCTTCAACGCCGGATCCACGTCATCTAGCAGCGCGAGCCCACGATCAGGCCCGTGCACCATCGCGACGGCGACGATGCGGTTGAGGGTGACCATCGGCCCGGGCGCAGCTGACTGGAGCAGTTCGTACAGCATCAGGATCTGCCGCCAGTCGGTGTCCTCGGCCCGGCGAGCCTGGTCGTGTACGGCGGCGATCGCGGCCTGCAGCTGGTACGGCCCGACCGGCGCCGTGCGCAACGTCGACTCGATCAGCTCGGTGCCCTCCGCAATCGCGTCGGCGTTCCACAGCGACCGGTCCTGCTCCGGCAACGGCACCAGCGCGCCGTCGGCCGTCGTACGGGCCGGTCGCCGTGCGTCCGTCAGCAGCATCAGCGCCAGCAGCCCGGCGACCTCGCCGTCGGCCGGCAACTGCTCGCGGAGCTGCCGGGCCAGCCGGATCGCCTCGGCGCTCAGCTCGACTCGGTGCAGCGACGCACCGGACGACGCGGTGTACCCCTCGTTGAAGATCAGGTACAGCACATGCAGTACGGCGGCCAGCCGCGACGGCAGCTCGTCCGCCGGCGGCAGCGCGAAGCGGGCGTCCCGCAGCTTCGCTTTCGCCCGGCTGATCCGCTGCCCGATGGTTGCTTCCGGCACCAGAAAGGCGCGGGCGATCTCACCGGTGGTCAGCCCGCCGACCGCCCGCAGGGTCAGCGCCACCTGCGACTGCGACGTGAGCGCCGGGTGGCAGCAGAGCATCAGGAGCGTCAGCGAGTCGTCGACCGACGACGACTGCTCCGTCTCCGGCCACGCCGCCACCGTCTCCTCACGCCGTACCCGGGCTGCCTCGCTGCGCAGCACCTCGATCCGCCGCCGGGAGGCGACCGTGATCAGCCAGCTGCGCGGGTTGTCCGGCACGCCGTCCGCCGGCCACTGCTGCGCCGCGGCCAGCAGCGCCTCCTGTACGGCGTCCTCGCAGGCGTCGAAGTCGCCGTACCGGCGGACCAGCGGGCCGAGCACCTGGGGAGCGAGCTCGCGCAGCAGCTCCTCGATCACATCAGCGCGCCGAGGTCCCGGACCGGGCGGATCTCGACGACGCTGAACGGCGCCTCCGGGATCTGCGGCACGATCTCGACCGCGCGCTCCATGCTCTCGCAGTCGAGCAGGTAGAACCCGGCCAGCTGCTCCTTCACCTCGGCGAACGGCCCGTCGGTGGTCAGTGCCTGGCCGTCCTGCACCCGCACCTGCTTGGTCAGCCCGGGGTCGTCGAGCGACTCCGAGGCGAGCAGCTCGCCGCGTACGGCCAGTGCCTCGTGCAACGCCGTGTAACCGGCCATCCCCTCCCGCTTCTGCTCGTCGGTCAGCGAGTCCCACACCTGCCGGGACTCCGGATTGCCGTAGATCAGCACCAGGAACTTCACCAGCTCTCCTCCCGTTCAGGTCAGCGTAGAGGCACCACAAGCATCACCCTCTGATATCGATCGGGTCACCGGTTCGCACCAGGCGTAGCGGGGACGGGGCAGGGGCGTTCAGGTATCAGGGGAAAGGCAGGGGCTGCCCTGGAGTGGCCGGGCGTAAACCTGTCGGGGCGGACAAGTAGAGTTACGACGGGTATCAGGGTGAGAGAGGGAGGGGTCGCGTGCCGGACTTGGAAGTGTCCGACCGGATACTGACGATCCCGAACGCGCTCAGCTTCATCCGGTTGCTGGGTGTGCCACTGTTCCTATGGCTGATTCTCGGGCCGGAGGAGGACGGCTGGGCGATCCTGGTGCTCGCCATCTCCGGGTTCACCGACTGGGCCGACGGCCAGATCGCCCGGCGGATGAACCAGACCACCCGGCTCGGCCAGATGCTCGACCCGGTCGCCGACCGGCTCTACATCTTCGCCACCGTGCTCGGCCTGGCGCTGCGCGACATCATCCCGTGGTGGCTGGCGATCGCGCTGCCGCTGCGCGACCTGCTGCTGACCTTCACCCTGCCCGCCCTGCACCGCCGCGGCTTCAACGCGCTGCCGGTGCACTTCCTCGGCAAGTCGGCCACGTTCTGCCTGCTGTACGCGTTCCCGCTGCTGCTGCTCGGTGACGGCGACAGCACGCTGAACCTGCTCGCCCGGGTGTTCGGCTGGGCGTTCGCAATCTGGGGCACCGGGCTGTACTACTGGGCCGGCGCGCTGTACTTCGCTCAGCTGCGCCACCTGGTCCAGACGGTGAAACCGATCAAGGACCCGGCCGGGTAGACCCGTGACACAGCAAGCCCCACCGCAGGAAGGCCCACCGAAGCGGCGTGTCGACGCGTCGATGTCGCTGCTGAACAACCTGATGGCCCACCCGCTCGACGAGGGGTACGCCGTCGCCGCCCGCCGCCCGAAGCAGGACGGCAAGCCGGCCCGGACCAGGCACCGCGTCATGCTGGTGGCCGCCACCCTGGTGCTCGGCTTCCTGCTCGCCATCGCCGCCTCGCAGAACTACCGCAGCGCGCCCGAGGCGGAGAAGCAGCGCAAGGAGCTGATCACCCGCATCAACCAGGCCGACACCCGGCTGACCGGGATGCGCACCGAGCAGACCCAGTTGGCCGACCAGGTACGGCGCTTGCAGGCCAGCGGACTGAGCAATACCAGCTCGGGCGCCGCCCTGCAGCAGCAGCTGGACACCCTCGAGCTGCAGACCGGCGCGGTCGCCGCCACCGGCCCGGGGATCAAGGCGGTGGTGGACGACGCGAAGGACTCCGGCAAGGAAGGCCGGCTGCTCGACGTCGACCTGCAGCAGCTGGTCAACGGCCTGTGGACGTCCGGCGCGGAGGCGATCTCGGTGAACGGTCACCGGCTCACGTCGATGACTGCGATCCGCGGCGCCGGCAGCGCGATCACGGTCGACTACAGCTCGCTGACCCCGCCGTACACGGTGCTCGCGATCGGCGACACCGCGACCATGCCGGCCCGGTTCGCGCAGAGCTCGGGCGGGCAGTGGATGCAGTACCTGGTCAGCAACTTCGATGTCCGGATGACGATCACGACGGAGGACTCCTTGCTGGTGCCGGCCGATGCGACCATCGCGTTGCGCTACGCGAAGGTGGGACCGAGATGATCGCCGTACTCGGACTGGTGATCGGCGTCGTGGTCGGCCTGCTGGTCGCGCCCGACGTCCCCGAGTGGGCGCAGCCGTATCTGCCGATCGCCGTGGTGGCGGCGCTGGACGCGGTGTTCGGGGCGCTGCGCGCGTTCCTGGACGGGATTTTCGACGACAAGGTGTTCGTCGTCTCGTTCATCTCCAACGTGCTGATCGCGGCGCTGATCGTCTACCTGGGCGACCAGCTCGGCGTCGGCTCCCAGCTGTCCACGGGCGTGGTCGTCGTCCTGGGCATCCGGATCTTCACCAACATGGCCGCGATCCGCCGGCACATCTTCAGGGCCTGACATGACTGACGAAACACCGGAACGCAAAGCCGAGCCGAAACCTGAGGCCAAGCCCGAGGTGAAGCCCGAGGCCACGTCTGAGGTGAAGCCCGAGGCCAAGCCTGAGCCGAAGCCCGAGGCCACGTCTGAGGTGAAGCCCGAGGCCAAGCCTGAGCCGAAGCCTGAGGTGAAGCCCGAGCCCGCCGCGGAGGCGGCGCACCCGGCGGAGCCGACGCCGATGCCGCAGCCGAAGAAGCCGCGGACGCCGAACCTGGCCTGGCGGCGGCTCAAGGCCGGGTTCAAGCCGTCCCGCGGCCAGGCGATCGTCGCCGTCGTGCTCGCGCTGGTCGCCTGCATGGCGGTCGTCCAGGTCCGGGTGAACCGGGCCGACGACGGCTACCAGAACGCCCGCCGCGAGGACCTGATCGCGATCCTGGACGGCCTCGGCCAGAACACCCGCCGGCTGGAGAGCGAGATCGCCGAGCTCGAGGAGCGCAAGAACACCCTCGAGTCCAGCGCGGACAAGGCGCAGACCGCCCGCGAGCAGGCCGAGGCGCAGATCCGGGTGCTCGGCATCCTGGCCGGCACCCTGCCGGCCCAGGGCCCCGGGGTGCGGATCACGCTGAACGACCCCGAGGGCAAGATGACCTCGAGCAACCTGCTGGACGCGATCGAGGAGCTCCGCGACGCCGGCGCGGAGGCGATCCAGATCAACGGCTCGGCCCGGGTGGTCGCCAGCACCGACTTCGTCGACGACTCGCCCGGCATCCGGATCGACGGCCAGAAGGTCACCTCGCCGTACGTGATCGAGGCGATCGGCGAGTCGCACAACCTGGCCGAGGCGGCCAACTTCCCCGGCGGCCTGGTCAGCGAGGTGACCGGTCCGCAGGTGGGCGGCACGGCCGAGGTGAACGAGCTGAAGCAGGTGTCGATCACCGCCTTGCACGCGCCCGAGGAGCATCGTTACGCTCGCCCGGCGCCCAGCCCGACCAAGTAGCTGACCCACAGATCCGTACTTGAGCGAAAGAGGAACAAAGGTGTACCCCGAAGACCTGAAGTACACGGCCGAGCACGAGTGGGTGAAGGCCGACGGCGACGGACCGGTGCGGATCGGCATCACCGACTTCGCGCAGGACGCGCTCGGCGACATCGTGTACGTGCAGCTGCCCGACGTCGGCAGCAAGGTGCGGGCCGGCGACGCCTGCGGCGAGCTGGAGTCGACCAAGAGCGTGAGCGACCTGTTCGCCCCGGTGAACGGCACCGTGACCGCGGTGAACGAGTCCCTGGCCGACCAGCCCGACCTGGTCAACACCGACCCGTACGGCGAGGGCTGGCTGCTCGACATCGAGGTCGAGGACGCCGAGGAGGTCGAGGCGCTGATGGACGCCGAGACCTACCAGGGCCAGCTCGACCAGAGCTGACCTCCACCCGCCGCCAGGGTGCCTGGGCACCGCCCGTAACGGGCTTGGCGGCTCCTGATAGGTTGGCCGGACCTCAACCGCTGGTAGAGGGTTGAGGTCCGCGGTTTGGCGTCCACACTTGTTCATACGGGGTCTATCGAAAACGTCGCCGGACCGCCGGCGATCGGGAGGATCACAGCATGCCGTTCTGCAACCAGTGCGGGCACGAGAACTCCGAGGGCAGCCGGTTCTGCTCGCAGTGCGGAGCGATGCTCCCTGGCGCGGACCGCCCGGCGGCAACCCCGGCAGCACCCGGTGTCACGCCCGGTGTCACCGACACCGCGATGCTCACCCCGATCGGTGTCGAGCCCGAGCCGACCGGCACCGGTGAGCCGCTGTCGGCCGACGACGAGGCCGCGGTCGGCGCGCTGCCGGCCGGGTCCGCCCTGCTGATCGTCCAGCGCGGCCCGAACGCGGGCAGCCGGTTCCTGCTCGACGTCGACGTGGTCACCGCCGGCCGGCACCCGGACAGCGACATCTTCCTCGACGACGTGACCGTGTCGCGCCGGCACGCCGAGTTCCGCCGGGACGCGTACGGCGTGAAGGTCCGCGACGTCGGCAGCCTGAACGGCACCTACGTGAACCGGGACCGGATCGACGAGGTCCAGCTCAACAACGGCGACGAGGTCCAGATCGGCAAGTACCGGCTGGTGTACTACGCCAGTGGCCAAGCCTGAGCCGTCCGCCGAAGGCCCTGTCGACGGCAGGGGCATCGGTGACGTGCTGCAGCTCCTGCAGGCCGAGTTCGACGGCGTCACCATCTCCAAGATCCGGTTCCTGGAGGCCGAGGGGCTGGTGACGCCGGCCCGGACCGCGTCGGGCTACCGCAAGTTCAGCGACGCCGACGTCGACCGGCTCCGGTACGTGCTGACCGCGCAGCGCGACCAGTACCTGCCGCTGCGCATCATCAAGGAGCACCTGGCCGCGATGGACCGCGGCCTGCGCCCGGCGGCCGCTGGCCCGCCGGTGGCGCCGAGCTCCTTGCCGGAGACACCCGGCCTGCCCGCCGCCGAGGACTTCGGTGCCTACGGCACCGAGCTCAAGCTGACCCGGGACGAGCTGCGGGCCGCGGCCGGTGTCGAGCCCGAGCTGCTCGACCAGCTGGAGAACCACGGCCTGGTGGTGGCCCGCGGCAACCACTACGACGGCGACGCGATCGTGGTCGCCAAGCTCGCCGGCGAGTTCGCCGGGCACGGCATCGAGCCGCGGCACCTGCGCCTGTTCCGTACCGCGGCCGACCGCGAGGCCGGCCTGATCGAGCAGGTCACCGGGCCCCGCCGTACCGCGCAGACCGAGGAGTTGGCGGCGCTGGCCGTCCGGTTGCATGCGGCACTGGTCCGCTCCCGGCTGCCGCGCTGAGCCCTTGGTTGTGCCCTTGGTCGTGCACGTCCTGTCCACCGGCGCACCCGCGGGCCTGCCCGGGGCTGTCCCGCGGAGTAGGCTGAAGGTGTGCGCGAAGTCGATGTCATCGGAGTCCGGGTAGAGATGCCCTCGAGCCAGCCGATCGTGCTGCTCCGGGAGGTCGGGGGCGAGCGGTACCTGCCGATCTGGATCGGCGCTGCCGAGGCGAGTGCGATCGCTTTCGCCCAGCAGGGCATGGAGCCACCCCGGCCACTGACGCACGACCTGTTCGCCGAGACGATCCGGGTGCTCGGGCACACCCTCAGCCAGGTCCGGATCGTGAACCTGACCGACGGCGTGTTCGAGGCGATCCTGGTGTTCGACGACAAGACCGAGATCTCCGCGCGGCCGTCGGACTCGATCGCGCTGGCGCTGCGCACCGGGACGCCGGTGTTCTGCGCGGAGGAGATCCTGGCCGAGGCCGGCATCCCGGTGCCGGACAGTGAGACGGCCGGCGCGGACGAGGTGGAGGAGGAGGAAGAGGTCGAGCGGTTCCGCGAGTTCCTGGACCAGGTGACCCCGGAAGACTTCGACAAGAGCTGACCTACTGACCGGTCAGCACAGGCAGATTTGAACGGTCTGGTACAAGGCACGCAAGGTAACGATTGAGGTCAGGGTTGCGACACGCTCTCGGACCAGGGCGGTGATCGTTGACCCTCCCTGATCGGCGGCTTACCTTGAAGGAGTTGTGGGGTGTTGTCACTCCACGGATGTGACCCGTTCCAGTCGGTACCCAGGGAGGCTCAGGCGTGACACGCACCGGCGACACGGATCTGACGGCGCAGTCGACGTCCGAAGCACACGCCGAGGCGGCCGCTGCCGCGGGCGTCCAGGGTCTGCTCTTCGACGACGACCTGCGGCCGATGCCGGAGGACGTCGGGTTCCGCGGCCCGACGGCGTGCGCCGCGGCCGGGATCACCTACCGTCAGCTCGACTACTGGGCCCGCACCGGCCTGGTCTCCCCGTCGGTCCGCCCGGCGACCGGCTCGGGCACGCAGCGGCTGTACGGCTTCCGCGACGTCTTGTTGCTGAAAGTGATCAAGCGCCTGCTGGACGCCGGGATCTCGCTGCAGCAGATCCGGACCGCGATCGCGCACCTGAGCAAGCGCGGGATCGACGACCTGACCCAGATCACGCTGATGAGCGACGGCGCCTCGGTCTACATGTGCACCTCGCCGGACGAGGTCATCGACCTGCTGGCCGGCGGCCAGGGCGTGTTCGGGATCGCGCTCGGCGGCGTCTGGCGCGAGGTCGAGGGCTCGCTGTCCGAGCTGCCCACCGAGCGCGCCGACGGTCACGACGACGGCGACCACCACGCGAACGACGAGCTCGCCGCCCGCCGCCGCGCCCGCATGACCGGCTGACCGACTCCGAACCCCGACTCCGAACCATAGTGCGCCCACTCACCGCTGAATCGCTGCGCGGTGTGTGGGCGACTTTGTTGTTACCCCTGAATGCGGACGACACCATCGACTTCACCCGCCTGGAGGCCCAGGCGGCGACCCTAGCCACCACCGAGCTGGATGGGCTCTACGCACACGGCACGGCGGGGGAGTTCCAGACCCTGACCGAGGACGAGTTCGACCGGGTCAACGAGGTGCTGGCTGGTGCGGGCAAGCCGTTCCAGATCGGCGCCAGTCACCCGTCGGCACAGGTCCAGCTGGCGCGGGTCCAACGCGCAGCCGCGCTCGAGCCGGACGCGATCCAGGTGATCCTGCCCGACTGGTTGCCGCTCAACGACCGCGAGGCGCTCGACTTCGTCCGGCGGGTCGCCGACACGGCGGGCGACGTACCGCTCGTGCTCTACAACCCGCCGCATGCGAAGACGCCGGTCGGGCCGCAGCTGCTGCAGCAGTTGGCGCCGAGCCTGATCGGCTTGAAGACCGCCGGCGGCGACAAGGCATGGTTCGACGAGGCAACGAAGTCCGGGCTGTCGATCTTCGTGCCCGGTCACTTCCTGGCGAGCATGTCGCTACTCGGTGCGCACGGCAGCTACTCGAACGTCGCGGCACTGTCACCGAACGGTGCTATCAGGTTTGCGCACGACCTGGACGTCGAGCGGCGGATCGGCGAGTTCTTCGGGCAGCACGTCGTACCGCTGCAGAAGGCCGGGCTGTCCAATCCGGCGCTGGACAAGTTCCTGGCTGCGGTCGGTGACTGGGCGGACGTCGGGACGCGAGTCCGCTGGCCGATGACCTCAGCCACCACGGCTCAGGTCGAGGCCGCCCGGCCGGTCGCCCGGAGGCTGCTACCCGAACTGTTCGAGGATTCCTGGTAGCCTCGGGACAGCCGTACACAGCACTCGGGAGAGACCCGTTGACCCGGGCGCCGAAGGGGCAATTCCTCCCCGGAACCTCTCAGGCCCATGGACCGAGTGCCACAGGCGACTCTGGAGCGCGCACCGGGCGTGACAGAGGGGGAGGCCACCGGCAGCACTGTCAGCAACGGAGCCTCTAGTGAACGACATTCCACAGGTCTCGGCCGCCTTCGCCGACCGCCACATCGGACCGCGCCCGGACGAGGTCGCGCGGATGACCCAGCTTCTTGGGTACGACGACGTCGACGCGCTCGTGGACGCCGCCGTGCCGGCGTCGATCCGGTCCGCCGAGGCGCTCCGGCTGCCCGACCCGGCCTCCGAGGTCGACGCGCTGCGCGAGCTGCGCCAGCTCGCCGCGCGCAACAACGTCGCCACCTCGATGATCGGCCAGGGGTACTACGGCACCTTCACGCCGTCCGTCATCGTCCGCCGCCTGGTCGAGAACCCGGCCTGGTACACGGCCTACACGCCGTACCAGCCGGAGATCTCCCAGGGCCGGCTCGAGGCGCTGCTGAACTTCCAGACCGTGGTCTCCGACCTGACCGGCCTGCCGACCGCGAACGCGTCGCTGCTCGACGAGGGCACCGCGGCCGCCGAGGCGATGACGCTGGCGCACCGATCCAACAAGAAGAGCAAGTCGGACCGGTTCCTGGTCGACGCGGACTGCTTCGCCCAGACCATCGCAGTGGTGCAGACCCGGGCCGAGGCGCTCGGGATCGAGGTCGTGGTCGCCGACACCACCGACGGCCTGCCCGAGGGCGACTTCTTTGGCTTCCTGGTGCAGTACCCGGGCTCCGGCGGCGTGGTCCGCGACCTGAAGCCGCTGATCGCCGCCGCGCACGAGCGCGACACCCTGGTCGCGGTCGCGTCCGACCTGCTCGCGCTGACCCTGCTGGAGGCTCCGGGTGAGGCTGGCGCCGATATCGTGATCGGGTCGTCGCAGCGCTTCGGCGTACCGCTGTTCTACGGCGGTCCGCACGCCGGGTTCATGTCCGTGCGCTCCGGTCTCGAGCGGTCGTTGCCGGGTCGTCTCGTCGGGGTCTCGGTGGACGCCGACGGCGCCCCGGCGTACCGGCTGGCGCTGCAGACCCGCGAGCAGCACATCCGCCGCGAGAAGGCGACCTCGAACATCTGTACGGCGCAGGTCCTGCTGGCCGTGGTCGCGTCGATGTACGCCGTCTACCACGGGCCGGACGGCCTGAAGGCGATCGCGGCGCGCGTCAACGACTACGCCGGCAAGCTGGCCGAGTCGCTGCGGGCCGGCGGCGTGGAGGTAGTCCACGACAACTTCTTCGACACCGTGCTGGCCCGGGTCCCGGGTCGCGCCGCGGACGTGGTCGACGCCGCCCGGCAGAACGGGATCTGGCTGCGGCTCGTCGACGCCGACCACGTCGGCATCTCCTGCGACGAGAAGACCGACGCGCACGCGCTCCGCTCGGTCTGCGACTCCTTCGACCTGCGGTACGACGGCGCGCTGTCCGCGACCGCATTGCCCGAGGCGGTCCGCCGTACGTCGGACTACCTGACCCACCCCGTGTTCAACACGCACCGGTCCGAGACCGCGATGCTGCGGTACCTGCGCAAGCTGTCGGACTACGACTACGCGCTGGACCGCGGGATGATCCCGCTCGGCTCGTGCACGATGAAGCTCAACGCGACCACCGAGATGGAGCCGGTCACCTGGCCGGAGTTCGCCGACCTGCACCCGTTCGCGCCGGTCGAGGACGCGGCCGGGTACGTGAAGCTGATCGGCCAGCTGGAGCGCTGGCTGGCCGAGGTGACCGGCTACGCGAAGGTGTCGATCCAGCCGAACGCCGGCTCCCAGGGTGAGCTGGCCGGCCTGCTGGCGATCCGCGGCTACCACCGGGCGAACGGCGACCAGGACCGCAACGTCTGCCTGATCCCGGCCAGCGCGCACGGCACCAACGCCGCCTCCGCGGTGATGGCCGGCATGAAGGTGGTCGTTGTCAAGGGCAACGACGACGGCACCATCGACCTGGACGACCTGCGCGCGAAGGCGTCCGAGCACGCGGCCAAGCTCGCGGCGATCATGATCACCTACCCGTCCACGCACGGCGTGTACGAGGAGAGCGTGACCGAGGTCTGCCAAATCGTCCACGACCACGGCGGCCAGGTGTACGTCGACGGCGCGAACCTGAACGCGTTGCTCGGCCTGGCCAAGCCCGGTGAGTTCGGCGGCGACGTCAGCCACCTGAACCTGCACAAGACGTTCTGCATCCCGCACGGCGGCGGTGGCCCGGGGGTCGGCCCGGTGGCGGTCGCCGCGCACCTGGCGCCGTACCTGCCGAACCACCCGCTGCTGGACCAGGCCGGGCCGGAGTCCGGCGTCGGCCCGATCAGCGCGGCGCCGTTCGGGTCCGCGGGCGTGCTCGCGATCTCGTGGGCGTACATCCGGATGATGGGCGCCGAGGGGCTGACTGCGGCGACCAAGGCCGCGGTGCTGACGGCGAACTACGTGGCGAAGCGGCTCGAGGACGTCTTCCCGGTGCTGTACACCGGCGAGAACGGCCTGGTCGCGCACGAGTGCATCCTCGACCTGCGGCCGATGACGAAGGAGACCGGGATCAGCGTCGACGACGTCGCGAAGCGGCTGATCGACTACGGCTTCCACGCGCCGACGATGTCGTTCCCGGTGGCCGGCACGCTGATGGTCGAGCCGACCGAGTCCGAGGACCTCGGTGAGCTGGACCGATTCTGCGACGCGATGATCGCGATCCGGCACGAGATCGACCGGGTCGCGGCGGGGGAGTGGCCGGCCGCGGACAACCCGCTGGTGAACGCGCCGCACACCGCCGAGTCGGTCATCAACGACAAGTGGGAGCACGCCTACACCCGCGAGGAGGCCGCCTTCCCGCGCTCGGTGGACCGCACGTCGAAGTACTGGCCCCCGGTCCGCCGCATCGACGGCGCCTACGGCGACCGCAACCTGATCTGCTCCTGCCCCGCCCCGGAGGCCTTTGAGTGACCGAGGTTCGCCCTGATACCGCCGCTGCTCTGTTTGCCGAGGTTGCGGCGGCGCAGAGCGAGTGGAAGTTGCCGTCGGTCAACGCCGGGGTGGTCCGGGACGGGGCGCTGGTGTGGACCGGGTCGCGCGGGCAGTTCGCCACGGTGGACGGTGGGGCGCCCGGTCCGGACGTGCAGTACCGGATCGGGTCGATCACGAAGACGCTGACCGCGGTGCTGGTGATGCAGTGCCGCGACGACGGGCTGCTGGCGCTGAACGATGCTGTGGGCAAGCACCTGCCGGGAATCGCCTTCGGGGACAGGACGATCCGGCACCTGCTCGCGCACAGCGGCGGTATGAACGCCGAGCCGGAAGGCCCGTGGTGGGAGCGCAACCCCGGTGTCTCGTTCGACCAGCTCGCGGCGGCGATGGACGAGTCGCAGGCCGCCGGTCCCGCCGACCGGCGGCACCACTACTCGAACCTCGGTTACGGCCTGCTCGGTGAGCTCGTGGCCCGGCTGCGGGGTGCGTCCTGGCTCGAACTGGTCCAGGAGCGCATCCTCGACCCGCTGGAAATGCGGCGTACGTCGTACTTCCCGGCTGGGCCGTCTGCGCAGGGGTTCTCGGTGCATCCGTTCAGCGGGCAGCTCGCGGAGGAGCCCGCGTACGACGCCGGTGCGATGGCGCCGGCCGGTCAGTTGTGGAGCACGATCGAGGACCTGGCGACGTACGCGCGGTTCTGGATCGACCCGGTGTACGAGGTGCTCAGCCGGGACACGGTGGAGGAGATGGCGGCGCCGTCGGCGGCGGATCCACGGGAGGGGCTGACCGCGTCGTACGGACTCGGCCTCCGGCTGATCGCCGACGACCCGCACCTGCTGATCGGCCACACCGGCTCGATGCCGGGCTTCCTGGCCGGGCTGTTTGTCGACCGGGCCCGCCGGATCGGTGCGGTGACGTTGGGCAACGCGACGTACGGCCGGGTCGCGTCACTGCCACCGGACCTGCTGCGCATCCTGGTCGCCCACGAGCCGTTGCTGCCGCAGGAGTGGGTGCCGGAGCCGGCGCTCGAGCATGGCTCCGACCTGCTCGGCCAGTGGTACTGGGGCAACTCGCCGCTCACCATGTCCGTCTCCGGCGGAATCCTCCAACTCACCGGCGCCCTGACCTCCCGCTTCTCACCGCTGGGCCCCGACCTCTACCAGGGTCGCGACGGCTACTTCGCCGGCGAGAAGCTCCGCGTCATCCGCGCCGACGGCACCACCCACCTCAACCTCGCCACCTTCGTCCTGACCAGGACCCCGTACGGCGCCTGATCAGTCGTCCAGCGTCTCGAGCTCGTGCTCCGCAGTGCGTGCTTCGTCGAAGCGGCCGACAGCGCGGAGGTCGTCGGAGAGCAGGCTGAGGGCCCAGGCCAGCCGTTCGGCGGCCTTCTCGTGCGGCTTGCCGGAGTGCAGATCCGCACGCAGGATCACGACGGCTTCCTGGTCGAGCGGCACGGCTTCGTCGTACCGCTGCAACTCGCGCAGGCTGCCGGCGAGGTTGACGAGCCGGGCTGCCAGCTCGGTCGGCCCGGTCGCATCGGCTTCGCGCGCGAGCTCCAGGACTTCCGCATGCGCCGCTCGGGCTCGTTCGTGGTCGCCGAGATCCGTCAGGCAGTGCCCGAGGTCGGTGAGACCGTTGATGAGTTTCGAGCACCGATCAGAGTCTGTCGCCGCGAGCGTGCGGCGGATGCGGACGATCTGCTCCAGGAGTGGCAGTGCTGCGGCGTAGTCCTGCTGCGCCACGTGGTGTTCGGCGGCGAGGGTGAGTGAATGCGCGTGTTTGCGGCTCGCCTCGTCCGCCAGTTCGGAGCGTAGCCGCAGCAGCTCGTCCGTTGCCGGGTGCCGGCCGACGATCCCGGCCATGGATCGACTGCCCTCGAGCATGTCGAGCGCCTGCGCCAGGTAGAGGCGGTGGTAATGGTTCGCGGCGAGGATCTGCCAGACCGCGACGTTCTCCTCCGCGACCACCAGGGCTTCGGCGGTGCGCTTCAACCGGAACAGCGTCAGCCATTGCGCCATCAGGCCGTCGCCGAGGCGCTTGAGCTCGTTCGGCCGGACGAACGCGAGTTTGCGCAAGTACTTGACCGTTTTAGCCAGTTGGTCGGCGGCATCCTCGAGCCGTCCGGCCGCCGTACTGCGGGTGGCGACCCAGTTGGCCCCGAGGGCGCGGCCGAGATACGTGACCGCAGCCGCCAGGCCGAGCCAGCGCATCGCATAACGCCGCAGCATGATGTCACCCCCTTGGCAGATTTAGATGCTCGCCGGCCGCTACTGGTTGCCGCGGCGCGGCCAGTGGGGAATCACGGGTCGTGGACGTGGTGCGGAGATCAGCCACGTGAACCTCGCCACACCTGCGCGGGCGTGTCGTGGGCTTCCTTTGCAGCGTTGGGGTTTCGGGTGCTGGACCGACACGGACCGGAGTTGACACGGTACTGAGCGGGCAGACTAAGTTAGGTGCGCCTTACTAAGGTTTACCTAACAACTTCTTCGGGAGATCTGGATGCCGCAACCTGCGCGTCTGACTGCGCTGCCCTCCCCGGTGCGCAGCCCGTTCACTTCGTGGCCGCTGGCCTCGATTGTCTCCGACCCGGGCCGTGGACCGTTGCCGGCCGGTTCGCCCGCCGACGTGCTGCGGCGGACCGCCGACGTCCTGGGGGAACCGCGCATTCCCTCGACCGGGGTCGGTGAGTCGGCCGCGCTGGACCTGATCGCGGGGCTGCTCGCGGACAACGGAATCGACCTCAGCCACCCGCACGCCGCGGCCCACCTGCAGCCGCCGGTCCTGCAGGTCGCGGTCGACGCCGACGCCTTGGCCTCGGCGAGCAACGCCTCGATGGACACCTACGACTCCGGCCCGGCGACGCTGGCGATCGAGCGCTGGGTCGTCAAGGCGCTGGCCGGCCTGGCCGGATTCGGTCCGGACGCGGACGGCGTACTCACTCCGGGCGGTTCGATCTCCAACCTGCTCGCCGTACTGATCGCCCGTGACAGCGCGGCCGCCGCGATCGGCGTCGACGTACGGCGCAACGGCCTGCAGGGTCTCGACCACCCGGTCGTGTTCTGCTCCGAGCTCGCCCACTTCTCGGTCCAGCGGGCCTGCGCGGCCCTCGGGCTCGGGGAGGAGGCCGCGGTCACCATCGCCGCCGACGAGAACTTCCGGATGCGCACCGACGTGCTGGCCGACGAGCTCGCCAAGCCCGGCCGCACCCCGGTCGCGGTGGTCGCCACGGCCGGTACGACGGACTTCGGATCGGTCGACCCGATCGCGCCGATCGCCGAGCTGGCCCGGCAGTACGGCGCCTGGGTGCACGTCGACGCGGCGTACGGGTTCGGTGCGCTGTTCTCCGACCAGCTCGCGCCGCTGCTGGCCGACCTTTCGCACGCGGACTCGGTGACGCTGGACCTGCACAAGATCGGCTGGCAGCCCGCCGCGACCAGCGTGCTGCTGGTGGCGGACAAGAACCGGTTCGCCTCCTTCGGCCGCTCGGTCGACTACCTGAACCCGACCGACGACATCGACTCCGGTCTGGACGGTCTGCTCGGCCGGAGCCTGCAGACCACCCGGCGTCCGGACGCGGTCAAAGTCGCCACCACGTTGACGGCATACGGGCGGGCCGGACTGGGCACAATGCTCGACACCTGTCACGAGCTCGCGCACGCCGCCGCGGCCCGGGTCGTTGCCGACAGCAACCTCGAGTTGCTGGCGCCGGTGACCCTGACCACGGTGTTGTTCCGGGTCGCGGGGGAGGGCCTGGAGGCGGCCGAGGCGGACGCCCTCCAGGGGGAGGTCCGGCGCCGGTTGCTGACGTCCGGGCGGGCGCTGATCGGCCGGACCAAGCTGCCGGCGCGGGGCGGCCGGCCGGCCGCGGTCGCGTTGAAGCTGACGCTGCTGAACCCGAACGCCACCGCGACGGACATCGAGGAGCTGCTCGACCAGGTCGTCGCCACCGGCCTGGACGTCCGGGCGGAGGGTGGCGAAGGAGCGGCGTGACAGTACCGTTGGCAGTTGCTGCCCATCTCAACGCGATCCTGCGGTGCTACACGCGGGAGACACCGGTCCAGGTCGCGGTCGGTCCGCTGACGTTCGACGTCGGCGAGTCGACTGTGACCGCGCGGGTCGAGCACGCGTCCCGGACCGGCCTGCACCAGTTCACCGACGTACTGGTGGACGGCGTGCCGCCGACGCCGGAGGACCTGGTCCGGTTGCTGTCCACCGGCGCGGACCCGGCCGAGGTCGACGACCTGGCGACGCGTACGGCGGAGTCGGTCCGCAACGTCGACCGGTTCGTCGCCGAGGCCGACGGCGAGCGTGGTCCGGGCCGGTTCCTCGAGATGGAGCAGGCACTGCTGTTCGGTCATCTGAACCACCCGGCGCCCAAGAGCCGGGACGGCCTGAGCGGTGACGAGCTGGCGGCGTACTCGCCGGAGCTCGGCGGCCGCTTCGCTGTGCACTGGTTCGAAGCCGACGCCGAGCTGGTGTCGTCGGACCAGGTGGCCGGCGCGCCCGCACTGCAGGGACTGGACGCTCTGCAGCTGATGGGCGCGCTGGCCGGCATCACTCCGTCGGCGGGCCGGGTGCTGATCCCGGCCCACCCGTGGCAGGCGGCGTCCGTGCTGCAGCGGCCACGGGTGGCCGAGCTCGCGTCGGCCGGCCGCGTCAAGGCGCTGGGTCCGCAGGGCGCTCAGTGGTACCCGACGTCGAGCCTGCGGACCGTCTACCACCCGGACCTGCCGGTGATGCTGAAGCTGTCGCTCGGTCTGCGGATCACCAACTCCCGCCGCGAGTCGACGCCGACCGAGCTGCGCCGCGGTCTGGAGATCAACAGGTTGCTGGACGCGGCGTACAACGCCGGTACGGCGACCGCCCATCCGCGGTTCACCATCGTCCGCGATCCGGCGTGGGTGGCCCTGGACGAGGGCGGACCCACGCTGACCGGGCTGGACGTCGCCGTACGGGAGGTGCCGGCCGATGTTGACAGCTACGCGTGCCTGGCCGGACTGGTCGCGCCGCGGCCCGGTGGCGTCAGCCGGTTGAGCGAGTACGCCGCTGAGGACCCGGCTGGGTGGGTGGCGTCGTACATCGACAACGTGCTGATCCCGATGCTGCACCTGTACGCCGAGACCGGGATCGGGCTCGAGGCGCATCAGCAGAACACTCTGGTGCGACTGGACGGCGCGGGGCGGATCAAGGGTGGCGCGTATCGGGACAACCAGGGCTACTACCTGGCTTCGTCGTACCTGCGTGGTCTGTTGGGTGTGACCGGGATGCGGGACTCGACGTTGGCGGTTGTCGATGATCCGATTGTCGACGATCGACTGACCTACTACCTGCTGCACAACCAGGCTCTGGCCGTCGTGGGGTGTCTGGCCTATGACGGGATCGCCGACGAGGACGCGCTGCTCGGTGTGGTACGCGATCGGCTGAAGCTCGCGTTGCCGTTGCTGAAGGCTGCGGGGCCGGATGGCGATCGGCTGGCTCGCCGGTGGCTGGAGGCGGACACGTTGCCGTGCAAGGCGAACATGCTGACCCGGCTGCGTGGCATCGACGAGGTCGTTGCGCCTTTGGATGCTCAATCGGTCTACCTCGACATTCCGAATCCGCTGCGATGAGGTGCGACGTCCGACCGATGTTGCATCTGGACAACGGCTTCGACCTTCGACCCGCAGGGCCTGACGACGCCGCCACGATCGCGCTCTGGATGGCGCAGCCGCACATCAAGCGCTGGTGGCACCAGGACTGGTCGGTCGAGCGGTGGGTGGAGGAGCTCAGCACGCAGACGGCGGGGGAGCACTCGACGCCTTGTGTGGTGTCGGTCGACTCGGAGGACTTCGGGTACGTCGAGCTCTACCGGGTGCGGTACGACCGGCTGGCCGAGTACTACCCGAGCGACGACCACGACTGGGGTGTGCACGTCGCCATCGGCGACCACACGCGGATCGGCCGCGGCCTCGGCCGCCGGTTGCTGCGCGCACTGGCCGACGCCCTGCTGGAGTCCGACCCGGACTGCCGGCGGGTCGTCGCCGAACCCGACATCGACAACACGCAGTCCGTCCGGGCGTTCGCCGCGGCCGGCTTCGTCCGGCAAGGGGAGCTACAGCTTCCCGACAAGACAGCACTACTGATGGTCCGCACCCGGACCGTGGAGGCATGACATGTATGACGTGATCGCGATCGGCTGCGGGCCCTTCAACCTGGGCCTCGCCGCGCTGGCCGACGGCGTGGACGACGTACGCATCGCCGTGCTGGACAGCCGTCCGGAGTTCACCTGGCACCGCGGGCTGATGTTCGACGACGCGATGCTGCAGGTGTCGTTCCTGGCCGACCTGGTCAGCCTGGTGGAGCCGGCGCACCCGCTGTCGTTCCTGTCGTACCTGCGGGACAACGACCGGCTGTACCAGTTCTACGTCCGGGAGAAGTTCCACCCGACCCGCCGGGAGTACGAGGCCTACCTGCGCTGGTGCGCGGCGCAGCTGGACTCGCTGCACTTCGGCCACCACGTCCAGGACGTCTCGTGGGACGGCTCGGTGTTCCATTTGACCGTGGAGCGCGCTGACGGGGTCGAGGTGTTGGCGGCGCGGCATCTGGTGGTCGGTGTGGGCACTGAGCCGTTTGTGCCTGCTGCGTTGAGCGGTCTGCCGCAGGAGCGCTTCCTGCACTCTGCCGACTACCTGTTCCGCCGGGACGACCTGCTGCGGGCAGGGCGTGTGACCGTCGTCGGCTCAGGACAGTCCGGCGCCGAGTGTGCACTCGACCTGCTGCGTGCCAACGGCTCTGGTGGGCCTGCTGTGTCGTGGCTGACCCGTACGCCGTCGTTCGCGCCGCTGGACTACTCGAAGCTCGTGCTGGAGATGACGACACCGTCGTACGTCGACTACTTCCACGCACTGGAGGAGCCGACGCGCGACAAGCTGGTCAAGGAGCAGTGGCGGCACTACAAGGGCATCTCGTCCGACACGCTCGACGACATCCACGACGTGCTCTACCAGCGTGACCTCGGTGCTGGGCCAGTCGCTCCGGTCGAGCTGCAGTCCGGCGTAGGCGTCGTGTCCGCCGAGGCCCGTGCCGACGGCATCGAGCTGACGCTGCACCACGCCGACAGCGGCAAGAACTTCCAGCACTTCACCGACGCGGTCGTGGCCGCGACTGGCTATCGCAACCGCCCGCTGCCCTTCATGACTGCGGTGGAAGAGCAGGTACGGCGCGACGCGGCCGGCCGGTGGATCATCAACAGGGACCACAGCGTCGCCACCGAGGACACCCTGACCGGCCGGCTCTTCGTCTCGAACGCTGACCTGCACAGCCACGGTGTCGCAGCGCCGGACCTCGGGATCGGCGCCATCCGCAACGCCACGATCCTCAACGCCGTGGCCGGCCGCGAGGTGTTCCGGCTGCCGAAGTCCACCGCCTTCACCAACTTCACCATCCCCGGATGAACCACTGGACCCGGTGTTCGTCGGAGCTGCTGGCGAAGCTGATCTCCCAGTTCTGCACCGAGAACCTGCTGCAGCCGGTCGACAATCGCTTGGACCTCGGCGCGGTGTCTTACACCTTCACCGCGACCCGGGGCGCGTTCGGTAGCTGGCGGGTGGCGCCGGACTCGGTACACCGTACGACGGCCGGCATCCTCGGCAACGACGAGAGTGAGGTCGCGACGGACCCAGTGCAGTTCCTGGTCGACGCGGCCGACGTACTGGGGCTGGACGGGTCCACTGTGGCTGGGTACGTGGCTGAGTTGGCCAGCACGTTGGCGGCCGACGTACGGATGGCGTCTACGGCTGCCGCGCGGTCCGAGTTGCTGGACCTCCACCACAGCCGGCTGGAAGGTCATCTGACCGGACACCCGTTGCTGGTGGCCAACAAGGGTCGACTGGGGTTCTCTGCCGAGGACAGCCTGCGGTATGCGCCGGAAGCACGCACCCCGCTGCGTTTGGTGTGGCTCGCCGTACGTCGGGGGCTTGCAGAGTTCCGTGGTACGCCGGACCTGTCGGAGCACGCTGTGGTCGGGCGTGAGCTCGGTCCGGAGGCGCTAGAGGCGTTCCGGGGTCAACTGGTCGATCCGGACTCGTACGTTTGGTTGCCTTGCCACCCGTGGCAGCTGGACCACGTCGTACGGACGCAGTGGGCGCGTGAGCTGGCCAACGGGGAGATCGTCGTCCTGGGGGAGGGGCCGGACGACTACCTGCCGACGCAGTCGATCCGGACGATGGTGAACATCTCCCAGCCGCTGCGCTACCAGGTGAAGCTGCCGCTGAAGATCCTCAACACCTCGGTGTACCGCGGCATCCCCGAGCACTGCACGCTGGCGGCGCCGATGATCACCCAGTGGCTGCGCGGGCTGTGGTACCGCGACGAGGTCCTTGGCCGGCTCGGCACCGAACTGCTCGGCGAGGTCGCGTCCGTCACCGTCCGGCACCCGCAACTCTCGAGTGCCCCCGGTATCCCGTACCAGTGGGCCGAGACCCTCGGCTGCATCTGGCGCGACCCACTGGACCCACGCCTGCTGCCGAACGAGACCGCTTGGGCGCTGGCCGCCGTACTCCACACCACCCCCGAAGGCCCCCTGGTCCAGGCCCTCATCGAGAAGTCCGGCGCCACCCCGCGCGAATGGATCTCACACCTTCTCTCCGCCGTCCTCCGCCCCCTCCTGCACCTGATGCACCACTACGGCATCACCGTGAACCCCCACGGCGAAAACCTGGCCGTCATCTGCGGCCCCGAAGGCCTCCCCGCCCGCATCGTCATCAAAGACCTCGTCGACGACATCAACATCTCCACCACCCCCATCCTTGCCCGAGGCCCCGAACCCGACTCCCACACCAGAGTCCTCCCCCGAAAACCCTGGCCCATCCTCCGCCAGTACCTGGTAGACGCCCTCCTCCTAGGCGTCCTCAACCCGCTCGCCAACCTCCTCGAGGAATCCAACCTCCTAACCCCCGAAACCTTCTGGGGCCTGGCTCGAGGCGAAGTAGACCTCTACGCCAACACCTTCCCGGAGTACGCCGACCGCCTCCACGCCACCGCCCTCCTCGGCGAAACCTTCACCCGCTACCCCCTCAACGCCTACCGCCTAACCCTCGGCTACACCGACCTGGACACCCGCCCACCCATCCCCTCCACCGGCACCATCCCCAACCCGCTGCACACCGCCGACTCGATCCCGCCATTGCGACAGTGGTAGTGCGACCCCTTCCTGGGTAGGAATCATTTCGCGGGCCTTATCTGTTCGCGCTCTGGGGAGGGGGATCCGTGGACAGATTGTTGCTTCTCTCGTCCGACAACAAACGGCGTTACGCCGAGGACATCCAGACGGTGCTGGCGGCGCCGGAGGGTGTACTCGTGCAGTTCCGCTATCGCGACCGATGGGTCACTCCCGCGGTGCGGCGGGCTGTGTCGAGTCGGCAGGTCGAGGGCATCCGCGCAGTACTCGGCTTCGCTGCGAACACGTCGACCAGCGATCCCTTCGTGGTGCCGATCCGCTATGCCACCGTCGCCAAAGCCGAGAAGGTGGCGCATATGTTCATCTTCCAGTTGCGCATCGGCGGCTACACGAATCTGCAGGGCTATCCAGACTCGTTACCGGGCATCGTCACCCAGAGCCGGATCGCTATCGACCAGTTGACTGCCTTCGAGAATGGCGTGTTCCATTCCGCCACCTCGAACTTCCCACGGATGCCGGAGGAGACTTCTGACAACGCACCCGACCGCTGGCTTGCAGCGGCGGAGCGGCTGGCCCTTCACCCAACCTATGAGAACGCATTCTTCCTGCGCGTCGCTTCGATCGAGACCTACCAGGGGAAGGTGGTGCGATGCGACAAGGACGGGCGACTCGAGGCAATCGACGGTCAGTCGCTGCGTATCGTCACGAACATCTACACCAAGCGGTACGTACCGGACTCCGGCTTCAAACTGACCTGCACCCCCGGCGGGCCGAATCTGCGAATCGCGTCGGACGAGGTCTACGACGTTGCGCTGAAGTACGACGCCGTCGATTTCTGGCTGTTCCCTGCGGTGCAGAACTACGACACGTTCTCGCGGGTCAAGATCAGCCTGGCCAGCGAGACGACGCGCGTGCCAACGGTCCCCGCACACGTCCCCCTGTCATTCCGCATCAATCGGTCGAGATCGCGGACTGTTCGTCGCTGGTTCGCGGCCAGCTCTGGAGCCGTACTGGTCGCACTACCGGCCATTCTTGGAGACGGGTCGCCGCTGTCCCTGCGGATCGCCGCTGCCTTGGCCGGCGCCGGCCTGCTCGCGATGAGTGGCGCCGCGCAGAACTCACCGAAGTAGGAGCCGACGATGCGTCTATTGCTGCTGTCCTCCGACGATCGCCAACGGTATGCCGAGGACATCCAGACCGCTCTCGCCGCGCCGCCCGGCGCGATCCTGCAATTCCGCTATCGCGAGAGATGGGTGGAACCGGCGATACAGCGCGCGGTTCCGAGCCATCAAGCCGACGGCCTCCGCGCCGTCCTGGGCTTCGTCGCGAGCGGCAGCGACCCGTTCATTCTGCCGATTCGATACGCCACAGTCGTCCGGGCCGAGTGTGTCGCTGATATGTTCATCTTCAAGTTGCGGGTTGGTGGCTACTTGAACCTGCAGCACGAGTATCCGCTGTCGTTTGCCGACATCGTCGCCAAGAGCCGGGTTACGTCGAGTCAGCTGACGAGGAACGAGAATGCGCGGTTCTATCCGGCCACGTCGAGCTTCCCGCAGATGCCGGAGGAGATCACCGACGATGCCCCCGAGAGGTGGCTGGCCACTGCTCCGCGGCTCGCCCTGCATCCCACCTTCGCGAACTCGTACTTCCTTCGAGTCGCACCGGTCGAGACTCAGCAGGACAGGTCGCTACAGTTCGACGACGAGGGGCGAGTCCGTGCGGTCGACGGCCAGTCGCTCCGGATCGTGACCAACATCTTCGCCGAGACGTACGCGCCGAAGGCGGAGTACAAGCTGACCTGCACGACCGGTGGCACCAACGTGCGGGTTGCCTCCGACGAGGTGTACTACGTCAGGCTCCGGTACGACTCGGTCGAGTTCTGGCTGCACCTGGCCGCGCAGAACTACGACACGCTGTCCGGTGTGAAGGTCAGCCTGGCGAGCGAGAAGGACGGCGCCAAGACGATTCCGGCGCACGTCGGGATTCCCTTGCTGGTCAGCCGGTCGAGGTCGCGGATGCTTCGGCGGTGGAGTGCGGCCAGTGCGGGCGCGGTTCTGGTGGCGTTGCCGGCGATTCTCGGGGAGGGGTCTCCTCTGGGCGTGCGGATCGCGGCGGCGTTGGTCGGGGCTGGTCTGTTGGCCTTGAGCGGTGCCGTGCTCAGCTCTCCGAAATAGCCGTGCTCAGCTCTCCGAAAGTGAGGTCGGGGGGCCGTGGCGCCAGAGTTTCAGGTCTTCGTCTATGCGGATGGCGAGGGCCAGGAGGTTGGCTTCGTGTTCGGGGAGGGTGGCCAGGGAGAGGCCTACGGGGAGGGCGCGGGCGTCGAAGCCGGCGGGGACGCTGAGGGCGGGGAAGTCGGCGATGGACCACGGGACCGAGAGGCGGATGCGGGGGCCTTTGGGTGGGCGGCTGTGGTCGATCAGTGGGGGAGCGGCGTCGATCGTGGGATGGGCGATCGCGTCCAGGCGGTGGGACTGCATGAGTTGGCGCCAGTCGCGGGTCCACTGGTCGCGGAGGCGGAGCGCCTCGTTGTAGCGCTGCGGGCTGATGCGTTCGCCCTTGCGGACGCGCTCGCGGACCTGGGGTGTGTAGAGGTGGCTGTGCGGGACGAGGGCGTCGTGGATCTGGTGTGCTTCGCTCTCGTTGATTGTGTCGAAGACGCCGGTGGACTTCTCCAGGACGACCTTGGTGTTGGACGGGTTCTCGATCTCGACCAGTACGGCGCCGCGGCCGACGAGCAGGTCGAGCGCTTCCCGGCAGACCACCGCGATGCGTTCGTCGACGCGTTGCCACGACATCTCGATCGGCAGGCCGATGCGGACACCGGTGAGGTCGTCCGGTGGCCCGAGCGGGTACGGCGGGCAGGGTTCGTTCAGCGAAGCCGGGTCCCGCGGGTCGTGGCCGGCCAGGACGCGCATGAGGAGCGAGATGTCGAGCATCCGGCGGGCCATCGGGCCGGCGACGTCGAACGACGGGCTCAGCGGGATGACGCCGTACCGGGAGATGCGGCCGCGGGCGCTGCGCAGGGTGGAGACGCCGCAGGCGGCCGCCGGGATGCGGAGCGAACCGCCGGTGTCGGTCCCGGTCGCGATCGGGACCATGCGCCCGGCGAGCGCGGCCGCAGATCCACCTGACGATCCACCAGGAGTACGGCGGACGTCCCACGGGTTGGCCGTCGGAGTGGACGCCGTGCCGTAGGCGAACTCGTGGGTCGTCGTCTTGCCGAGCATCCCGGCGCCGGCGGCGGCGAGTCGTTCCCAGACGGCGGCGTCCTCGGCCGGGACGTAGGTGGCCAGCACCTGGCTGCCCGCGGTCGTGAGCACTCCTTTGGTGAGGAACACGTCCTTCACCGCAACCGGTACGCCGGCCAGCGGGCCGACCGGCCCGCCCGCCGCCCGGGCCTCGTCCGCTCGGAGTGCGGCCTCCAGCGCCAGCTCGGGTGTGAGGGTGACGAAGGCACGGACGGCAGGCTCCACCAGGTCGATCCGGCGCAGGCAGTCCTCGACGAGCTCGCGCGCGGACAGCCGGCGCTGCTCCAGTAATCGGAGCACCTCGGTCAGGCTGAGATCCGCGGCGGAGTCACTCACGTCTGCGAGCCTACGAAAAAATACCCGCCCGGGGAGCCCCGGGCGGGTGTCGAGCAGTTGGGATTGCCGGTCGAGATCAGCGTCCCATCGCGGCGGCCACGTTGTAGAGGCCGAAGCAGAAGACCATGACCACTCCGAAGAGCAGAATGAACAGGATCTGTTTCCAGAAGGAGATCAGGAGTATCGCACTGGCCAGCACGACGACGGTCGCGACGAATTCGTTGGGAGGCATGGCGTTTCCTCTTTTCCTTCGGTTCACTTCCCTTGGTTGCTTGTCTTTCGCCGATCCTGGGTTAGAGTGAGTCGGCGTATCGGCGGTTCTGGTTACGCTTTCAGTGAACGTCACGACAATCGGTTGTCAATCCAGAAAAATTGGCACCACCGGCTATGTCCGGACATGATTTTGGCATCGTGTCCGCAGCGGTGGCTGCGGCTTTGGCGGCGGCTGGCAGTACGCCGGCGCGTTTCGGCGTACCGTTTCGCGCCAGTTGGCACACCGGACCTGCCAACTGGCAGCCAGGAGATCAACACGCCGCCAAAACTCGTATGTTTGGGAAGTTGCGATGACGCCGCAACGGTCGGCTAGCATGCAGGCGTGGTGATCAGCGCCGCCGGCCCGGCGGCTTCCGCGGTCGTCCCACCGCCTCCAGCCCCAGCAGCAGCGCCTCCCCGAGCCGCCCGGTTCTTCCTCGATGATTGCCGAAGGCCCGCCCCGGAGTTCGCCGACCTGCTGGCCGATGCCGTGCGCCGGCACCGGGTGCCGCACCGGGCGCTGACCGTTCGCACCCTGCTGCACCTGCCACGGCTGGCCCGTCCCAACGGCACCGTCGGCCGGAACCAGGTGATCGCCGAGCTGAATCGCAACGCGGGCCGGTTGGCACACGACCAGCGGAGTATCCAGAATCTCATTCCGCAGGACGAGTACGCGCTCTCGGATCTGCGTTTCGTGCGGCTCGGACATCTCGAGGCGGATCAGATCTTCAGCCGCCTGCATTACCTGCGCAGCGCCCGCCCGGGATCACTCAACTTTGCCCTGGTCGATCCGGTGAACAAGCTTCCGGTGACGTTGTGCAGTGTTTCGTCGCTGGAATGGATGCGGGTCGGACGACAGTTGCAGGCGCAGTTCGGGGTCCCGCTGGGCGCGGCCTGGGACGTGTCCCGGGTGTATTCGTTCGACGTCGCGCCGCCGAATGCGATCTCCTTTCTGCTGGCGAAAGTCCGGCAGGTGATCCGGCGGGAGATTCCGGCGGTTCAACTGCTCACCACCGCGGTCGATCCGAATTTGGGATTCGTCGGCTCGAGCTACCGGGCGGCCAACTGGCAGCAGTGGATGTCCATCGAGGCACGGCCCTACCTGTACGTCGACGGCGTCTACGCCAGCCCCCGTCAGCTCCGGACTCGGTTCGGCGGCGCCAACCTCGCCGAACTGCGCGCCGCCTACCCGCACGGCCGCTTCGAGCAGAGCCGGGCAAAGCTGCTCGACTCGGTCATCTACTGCTGCCGCATCCGCGGCGAGACCGAGCCTGTTCCCGTGGTCGAGCAGCGCCGTCTCCGCCGCTGACCTTCAGGCGGTGCCGCCGTTCGCGCTGAACGGAGAGCGCGCGAGAAGACCCTCGATACGCTTGCGGTCGGGCATGGAGTTGGACAGCGGGAAGTCGGCGGTGGCGCACGACATGGCGGCGGCGGCCCAGATCGCCACCTTCTCGTTGAACTTCCGGTTGTTGTCGATGAGCTTGGCCGCGAGCGCCGCGCAGAAGGCGTCCCGGGCCGCCGACGACTCTTTGTAGATGGACGGGATCGTCGGCACCATCAGGACGTCGTGGGCCGGGCCGGAGTAGACCGTGCAGCCGCCGTTGACCAGCATGCAGAGCGTCTCGACGCCGAAGGCGAGCAGGTTCCGGGCGACCGGGTCCGGGTCGAACGGGCCGTGTCCCTGCGAGGCGAAGCTGCCGAGCTCCCAGGGGTGCGCGACGAGGTAGTCGATCCGGCCGAACGTGTCACCCGAGATGCGCTCGTCCTCGTACGGCTGGCCCGGGGTGACGATCGCCACCGGGCGGTTGTCCGGGTCGCGGTGGGCGATCGCCAGCGTGTGCTGCATCGTCGCGCGCGGCACCTCGAACGTCATCAGCAACGCGTCGCACGCGATCAGCTGCTCGTACCGGTCGTTCATGTCCTCCGGGGCCAGGAAGACCTCGGCCTGGTTGCGCCAGTTGACCGCGATGCTGTCGCCGAGCTCCTTCTCGAAGACTCCGGTGAACGGCGTACGGCCGTCGCGCACCCGCTTGACAACTGAGGTGTCGACCCCTTCGTCCCGCAGGTACTGCACGATCTCGTCGCCGAAGCGGTCGTCGGCGACTGCGGCGATCAGGGAAGTGTGCAGGCCGAGACGGGCCGCTGCGACCGCCTGGTTCAGGCCTTTGCCGCCGGGGGACAGGTCGAAGCTGTACGCCTCGCTCGACGTCTCCGGCGCAGGCAGGGTTCGCATCCGGAAGGTCGCGTCCATCACCGCGCCGCCGACCACGACGATCCGGCCGGCCGGTGCGACGTCGACGGCCGGGGCGGCGTCGAGCATCACGACGGTCTTCGAGCCGACCGAGTAGATGTCGCGGCGGATCAGTTGGTTGGCGAGCTCCCGCAGTACGGCGGGTTCGGTCGTGCCGCGGAGCGCACGGTCGCTCGGGGCCTCGCCGGGCTGGTGGCCGAGGGCCTGGTGCAGGCGGTGCCAGTTGCCGAGCAGGGTCTCGCGGCGGCGGCCGAGCGAGGTGCTGTAAAGCGAACGTGTGATCCGGTCCTCGATGCCGGCCTGGCTGTGGTTGTCGGCGTGCAGTCCGAGGGCGAGGATTGCGTCGGCGACGATCTGCTGGGTGCCGTGGAGGTCGTCGCGGACGCAGGTGGCCACCAGGTCGAAGGCGGCCGAGGCGACGTCGAGCTCGTGGACGGTGGCGAACCGGCGGGTCGCGGCCAGCTCCATGAGTGGGGCCGCGATGCCGGTTCGGGTCGCGTGCAACCGGGCGACGGTCAGGCCGTCGTGGGTGCGCAGCTTTTCGAGCACGCTGGCAAGCAGCAGCACATCCGCGGTCTGCTTGTCGCTGCGGTTGGTCATCCGGCCCCCGGGCTCCTGATCCGTCTCAAACCAAGTATGCGGATCAGCGGCCCACCGGGGAAACCGGATGCGCGCGTCAACGGAGGGCGGTGAGCCAGGTGGCGGCTTGTTTGGCTTGGGTCAGGCGGCGTTCGTAGGTGGCGCCGACGGCGAGGAGGATGGCGCCGGCGGTGCCCAGGGTGATCCAGCGGGGGATCAGCGGGGCTACCTCGAGGAACTGCCAGATGCCGATCTTGGCCAGGACGGCGGCGCCGATGACGAAGGGCGCCTGGAGGCCCAGTTGGGCGCCCAGGACGATGACGGCCACGGCGGCGGCCACGACGAGGGTGAGGCGGATCCAGCTGTCGTTGCCATCGGCAATCAGTGCGGAGGGGACCAGGCCGATCAGCAGGCCGGGGCCGAGGAAGATCCAGCTGGGCTGGTCGCGCCAGGCCAGCACGCCGATCGCGATCATAACGATCGCAGGCGGGACGGTGAACCACTCGATCGTGGTGGCGCCGGCGGACAGGACGAACGCGGTGTTGGCGACCATCAGCAGCAGGCCGGCCACCAGCAGGGCGGGGCGCCGGGCCTGGTTCATGCCATACGCAACCAGCGGTGCGGCGGCGATCGTGAGCACGACCCCGGTGGCGGACTCGGTGGACACCAGGACGGCGACGACCTCAGCGATCAGTACGGCGCTCGCCGACGACCACATCAGCACGCGCTCCAGCGGCCGGCCGATGTACCGGCAGGCGAGGCCGATGCCGCACGCCCCGATTACGGCGAGGCTGACCGCACCCGCCCACAGGCCGATCAACTCGTCCAGCACGAACATCACGACCGCGAATTGCGCGCCCGCACTCGCCACCCCTGCGGCCGGGACCGCGTCGACCACCTTGCGCAGCGCGGCGAAGACGGCCAGTACGGCGACGATACCGGCGATGAACCCGAGTTGCCGGACGTCCGCCTGCCACAGGCAGAACATGAGGTTGACCGAGGCAACGGTGATGGCCGCCGTGTGCAGGACCAACGAGATCGTTCCGGTACGGCGACCTCGCAGGACCACCGCGATCCCGAGCGCCGCGAAGAGGCCGGTGGTCAGCCAGCGACCCGGCCCGGGGACCTGCGGTAGGCACGTCGCGACGACGAACCCGGCGGCCACAGCGCAGACTGCCTCGCCGAGCCCCTGGGTGATGGATGCCGGGAGCGGCCGCTTCCGCAGGATGAGGACGCCGGTGGCTGCGGCGACGCAAACCACCACGGTGGTGGCGACGACTGTCGCGAGCCCCGTCGTGAACCAGGTGGTGTCGAAGGTGACGGAGTAGGTGACCATCAGGCCAAGGAAGGTCCGGGCCATCCCGGTGACCAGGATGCCGCAGAAGACGACGGCCGAGGTGATCTCCCCGGTACGCCGGACGATCGCCGTACCCTTCGAAGACAGGACCAGTGTGGCGACCACCTGGGCGAGCAGAGCGGCGAGCAGCCACGGCAGGCTGACCCGGTCGGCGAGGACCAGCGGAAGTGGGAGCTGGCCGGCAATAACCGTGGTGACGCCGAAGGTGACGACCTTCGGCGCGAACCGAGTCATCAGCAGGTTGACCAGGGCAACGGCCGCGAAGACGATCGCGCTGTAGGTCAGGTCGTCGACGGTCTCGGCGGAGAACAGTCCGAGGGCGCGGGCGCCGTACAGGTCGAGGATGAGGAGGCCGGAGCCGAGGATGCCGAGGGCTTCGGCGGACGAGGCCAGGGAGGTGCGGCTCGCGGGGACGGCGCCGACGAAGGCGAGAGCGGCGAGGGTGCCGATGATGCCGGCTTGCGCGGCGACGGGGAGGCTGTCCCAGTTGACGGCGAGGAAGGTGACGCCTGCCGCGAGAAGCAGGAGTACGCCGAGGCTGAGCAGGGTGGCCTGTGGACTCAACCGGCGGCGCGGAGGTGCGGGACGCCGTGCCGGTTCAGGTGGTGGTGGGAGCGGCTGCTGGAAGCTGGTCGCCGGCCGTCGGATCGGGGGAGGGGACTGAACCGGCGCCGAGACTCCACGCGGCGGAGGCGGTGGGTAGTAAGGAGCAGGTGGGTAGGCAGGAGCCGGGGGCGGGACGGTCGGCGCGGGGCGTGGTGGCGCTTCCACCTTGAGGTGTAGCAGTGTGTGACAAGCCGGGCACTCCAGCGGGGCGGAGACCTGCGTGTTCATGGCATTCCTCCTGAGTCTCACCTCACTATGTCGACGCGGAACGGGTGGCCGCGTGAGTACGTCTACTCAATTCGTGACGTAGGCTGCTGCGGTCTGCCGGTCGTCCAGATTGGCGTGACGAACACGGGGAGCACGATGAACACTGGACATGTCGAGCTCGCAAGGGCTCAGCAGGAACGCTGGCAGACGGCGTACGAGCAGCAGCCGCACCTGCACGGGACGGAACCGTCCGCGGCCGCGCGCTGGGCCGCCGGGGCATTCGGTGCCGCAGGCATCGATGACGTCCTGGAGCTGGGCGCCGGGCAGGGGCGCGACGCGCTCTTCCTGGCGCGGCAGGGATTCAGCGTGCACGCCACGGACTTCTCCGAGTCCGCGCTCGACCAGCTCCGGCTGGACGCGCAGCGTGAGGGACTCGACGACCGCGTCACGGCGGCGCTGCACGACGTCCGCGACCCGCTGCCGCCGGCCGACGCGACCGTCAACGCGGTGTTCGCGAACATCCTGCTCAACATGGCGTTCTCGCGCGCCGAGCTGCGCTCACTGGTCGGCGAGATCCACCGCGTCCTGCGGCCGGGCGGGATCTTCGTGTACGCCGTCTGGTCGGCCGACGACCCGGGCTCGGGCCACTGGCAGGAGCTCGAGGACGGGTTGTCGGAGCACGACGGGTTCGCGGGCCGGTTCTTCGACGAGACGTTGATCCACGAGCTGGCGGAGCGCTGGCGGGTCGACGACATCACGACGTACACCGAGAGTGCCCGCCGGCTCTGGCGCGTCGCACTCGCGAAACCCAACCCAGCAAGCTGATTCGGCACTCTCCAGCAGGAAGCTGAAGCCGGCTCTAGCAGTACCCGGTTCCGAAAAGGTGAAGTTCACTCTAGCTGCGGCGCGCCAGGTTGCGGTGTGGTCACCAAAGCGAAAAGTTGCATTGACGAACCCGACCGGTTCCGACAAGCTCTGTCCGCGTCTCACATTCGACCATCGGAGAATCAGCAATGCAGTGGTACATCGAGGTCCTCAAGAAGTACGCCGTGTTCGACGGGCGAGCCCGGCGCAAAGAGTACTGGATGTTCGTACTCTTCAACGTCATCGTGTCGATCGTCCTGAGCATCGTCGACAACCTGATCGGGACGACGTACGGATCGGCGAACTCGGGTGTGATCAGCTCGATCTACAGCCTGGCGGTGCTGCTGCCGTCGATCGGTGTGGGCATCCGGCGGATGCACGACACCAACCGCAGCGGCTGGTGGATCCTGATCAACCTGATCCCGTGTGTCGGTTTCATCTGGTTCATCGTGCTGGCCGCCCAGGAGGGCACCGCCGGCGACAACCAGTACGGCCCCGACCCGAAGGCCGCCGAGCGTTTCGGCCAGCCGGGCGCGGGTCCGGCCGAGCCGGGCTACCCGACGGTCTGAGCTGCCCGTTCAGAGCTGACAGAACGCCCCGCGAACTCGTCGAGTTCGCGGGGCGTTGTGCTGTCCTGTGGATTCCCCTGTGGATAAGTCAGCTGGCCTGGCTGACCGTCGACATGTTGAAGTCCGGCACGAGCAGCGGCGGCGTCGCGGTTCGCGAGAAGTAGTCGCCCCACTCGCGCGAGAACGACGGCACGGTGGCGCCGGCCTGGGTGAAACGGGCCAGCAGGTCGACCGGGCTCTCGTTGAACCGGAAGTTGTTCACGGCACCGGTCACCTCGCCGTTCTCGACCAGGTAGACGCCGTCCCGGGTCAGCCCGGTGAGCAGCAGGGTCTGCGGATCCACCATCCGGATGTACCAGAGGCAGGTCAGCAGCAGCCCGTGGTCGAGCCCGGCGACCAGGTCGTCGGTGGACCCGCTCGCGCCGTCGACCGTCAGCACGTAGTTGTCGATGTCCGGCGTCGCGGTCTGCGCACCGATCAGGTCGGCCGTGTGCCGGCTGGTCATCAGCGTCTCGAGCTTGCCGCTGCGGATCCAGTCCGTCGCGCTCAGTGTCAGCCCGTTGTCGAACACGCTGGACGAGCCGCCGGACGACCGGGCCACCGCGAATGGAAACGTCTCCAGCCCGGGGAACTGCGGGTCCGACCGCAGGTGCACCGACTGCGGCGACAGCACATCGCCGACCCGCGTTCCGCCTGACGGTTTGGCGAACACGCTGCGCCCCTCGAACGCTTCCCGCCCGTCCAGGCACCAGTAGAGGTACGTCGTGAGGTCCGCAACGGCAGCCGGTGGCAGCACGGTCGCGTGCCGGCCGGCGTCCACCGACACGGTCCGGCGGGCCCAGCCGAGCCGACGGGTCAGTTCGGTGTCGATCGCATGCGCGTCGATGTCGGTGAAGTCGCGGGTGGCGGCGCCGACCCAGGCGGACTGGCTGAGGTCGCCCGACTTGCCGGTCGCGGTGACGAACCCGCGGGGGAGTGCCTGCCGCAACCGCAGTCCGGCGGACGAGCCGACGTACAGGGTGATGACCTGGTGGTCGGCGAAGCCGTAGAGCCAGCGGTTCTCGTGGCCGGCTCGCTTGAGCGTGTCGCCGAGGGCGGGGGCGAACTTCTCGTAGACGCTGACCGAGGTCTCCTCGGGCTCGGCGTCCCAGTCCGTGCCGGCCGAGCCGTCGATCAGCGGGCGGGCGTCGTCGGCCGGGCTCGACGACCGTGCGGTCGCCACCGCGGCCGACACGATGTCCCGCAGCGACGCGTCGGTGACCGAGGAGCGGCCGACCACTCCGGCCGCCGTACCCTCGCCGGCTCCGACGGTCGCGATCACGGTCACGCTGGAGCCGCGCATGGCCCCGTTGGTGGTCAGGGTGTTGTTGGCCCAGCGCAGGTTCGTGCTCGAGGTCTCGGTGACGATGACGACGCAACCGTCGGCGCCCTCGGCCGCAGCCAGGGCGAGGCCCCGCTCGATCGTGTCCTGCGGGGTGAGCTGAATGGCGGTCGTCACCGGCCGGCCTCCTGCGTGGTGTTGAGGATGTTGACGCCGCGGAACAGGGCGGACGGGCAGCCGTGGCTGACGGCGCCGCTCTGGCCGGGCTGGGCCTTGCCGCAGTTCAGCGCGCCGCCGAGGACGTACGTCTGCGGGCCGCCGATCGCCTCCATCGAGCCCCAGAAGTCGGTCGTGGTGGCCTGGTACGCGACGTCGCGGACCTGGCCGTCCAGCTTGCCGTCGGTGATCTTGTAGAACCGCTGGCCGGTGAACTGGAAGTTGTACCGCTGCATGTCGATCGACCAGGACTTGTCGCCGACGATGTAGATGCCGTTCTGCACCCGGGAGATGAGCTCCTCGGTGGACGGGCCGTCGGGCGCGGGTTGCAGCGAGACGTTGGCCATCCGCTGGATCGGGATGTGGCCGGACGAGTCGGCGTACGCGCAGCCGTTGGAGCGCGGGGTGCCGAGCAGGTCCTCGTTGACCTTCGCCATCCGGCGGTCGACCTGGTAGCCGACCAGTACGCCGTCCTTGACCAGGTCCCACTGCTGGCCGGCCACGCCCTCGTCGTCGTACCCGACGGTGGACAGGCCGTGCTCGGCGGTGCGGTCGCCGATGACCTGCATGATCGGCGAGCCGTACTGCAGCGTGCCGAGCTTGTCGGTGGTGGCGAAGCTGGTGCCGGCGTAGTTGGCCTCGTAGCCGAGCGCGCGGTCGAGCTCGGTGGCGTGGCCGATCGACTCGTGGATGGTGAGCCAGAGGTTGGTCGGGTCGACCACGAGGTCGTAGGCGCCGGCCTCGACGGTCGGCGCGGCCATCTTCTCGGCCAGCCAGCCGGGCAGCTGGGCCAGCTCCTCGTCCCAGTTCCAGCCGGTGCCGGTGAGGTACTCCCAGCCGCGGCCGGCCGGCGGCGCGCAGGTGCTCATCGAGTCGAACCGGCCACTCTCCGCGTCGACGGCGAACGCGGTGATCTTCGGGCCGATCCGGACCCGCTGCTGCGTGTACGACGTACCCGCGGAGTTCGCGTAGTACTTGCACTCGTGGACCGAGGCGACGCCGACGGTCACGTGGGCGACGCCGTCGGCATTGAGCAACCGGTCGCTGTAGTCGGTCAGCAGCGCGATCTTCTCGGCGCGCGGCAGGCTGAACGGGTCGATCTCGTACGACGACACCCAGCTGACGTCGGTGTAGACGGGCTCGTCGGCCAGCTCGATCGTCTCGGCGTTGATCGGCCGGGACACCTGGGCCATGTTCACCGCCTGCTCGGCGACCTGGACGGCCTCGTCCTTGGTCAGCGCGACCCCGGCGGCGAAACCCCAGGTGCCGTCGTGGATCACCCGGACCGCGAGGCCGAGGTCCTCGTCGTCCTGGGCGTTCTCCAGCTGGCTGTCGCGCAGGGAGATCGACTCCGACCGGATCCGCTCCAGCCGGAACTCGGCGAACGTTGCGCCGAGGTTCTTGGCCCGTTGCAGGGCGGCCTCGGCAAGCTCATGACGGGGAAGGGCGAGAAAACTCGCATCGACTTCTGGCACATCACGACCCTATACACGGAACCTGGCCTGCGGCTGCGGTGTACTCACATTGTCAACAGGTTGACCAGGAGGGGCGATCAGCGGAGGCGGCGAGGCGGAGATCGTTGCTCGGGTGCGGGGCGGGGAGTCTGCCGCGTACGGCGAGCTGGTGGTGCTGCACGCCCAGGTGGCGAAGCGTACGGCGGTGTTCCTCGGAGCCGGTGCGGATGCGGAGGCGTTCGTCAAGGCGTACCGGGCGCTCGGGAGCTTCCGGGCCGGTGCCGCCTTCCGGCCCTGGCTGCTGCGGATCGTGGCCAACGAGACGCGGAACGTACTGCGGTCGCGCAGCCGCCGATCCCACCGCGAGGAGCTCGCCGCGCCGCTGGACGTCGTACTGGACCCTGCTGAGGAGGCGGTGTCGCTGGAGCGGCGGCGCGAGCTGCAGGCTGCAGTGCGGTCGCTGCCCGAGCCGTTCCGCCTGGTGGTGACCTGCCGCTACCTGCTGGACCTGGACGAGCAGGAGACGGCAGTGGTGCTCGGCTGGCCGCGCGGGACGGTCAAGTCCCGCCTGCACCGAGCACTGGGACGCCTACGGGACTCACTACCTGACAAGGAGGTGCAGCGATGAACATGGACGACGAGCTGAGGGCTCTCGGCCGTTCCACCGTCGTACCTCCGGTGGACGAGGGCTTGACGGCTGCCGTGCTGACACGTGTGGCCGACGTACCGATCCGGCGCTCGCTGCGGGACCGGTGGCGCACGTTCCTGGCCCTCTTCCTCGTGCTGGTCGCAGGTGCGGTCGCGACGCCACCAGTCCGGGCGACCGTGGCGGAGTGGCTCAATATCGGGGGAGTGCAGGCCCAGCCCGTCGCGAGTGCACCGACCAGTCCGCCGACCCTGCCCGCGGTCACCGGTGAGCTGTCGCTGGCGGAAGCGCAACGCATCGCGGGGTTCAAGCCCGGCGTGCCTGCTGAGCTGGGCGTACCTGCGGGGGTCGAGGCCTCACCGGGCTTCGTAGCGGTCGGCTGGGCCGGCGTACGGCTGGAGCAGTTCCGGGCCGAGGTGTCGCCGCTGTACGTGAAGAAGTACTACAGCAGCCTGCAGCATGTGCCGGAGCTCAACGGCTACTGGTTCGACGGTCCGCACGAGCTGGTGCTGGAAGAGGCAACCGGAACCGAGCGGCGCGTCCGCGTGGCCGGTCCGACGCTGGTCTGGGTGGACAGCGGCGTCACATTCCGCCTGGAAGGGGTCGCGGACAAGGCACGCGCGATCCGGCTCGCCCAGGGAACCTCGTAGCCGTCGGCGGTGTACCAGAGGTAGTCATCGTTCCCAGGGGAGGGCTGCCATGGTCCGCCGTACTCTTGCGTTCTGCATCGCGCTGTTAGCTGTCGCCGCCTTCGGAGCCGCGCCCGCCCAGGCCGGCGGGCCGACCAGCGTGGTGCTCAGCAGCCCGCCCAAGGTGGTTGCCATCGGCTACGAGGACAGCCAGTACGACGAGCTCCAGCGACTGACCGACGTCAGCGGATCACGCGACCCGGTCGGCAAGGAGCAGCACGAGGTCGGCCGGTTCGTCCGTGCCACCTGGCTGATCCACGACATGTCGGTCTGGCGGATCGACATCATCTACCCGGACGCGCCCGGCGGCCCCTGGATCGCGACCAGGGCGTCGCTGGACGGCAGCACGCTGCCGGAGAAGCCCGTCTGGCACACGGCCACCGACCGCGTGGCTCTGCTCAAGCTGCTGGGCTCCATGAAGCTGCTCGACGGCGACGCCTGGGGCGGTCCGACCGAGTCCTACGGGCAGGTCGACTCGGCTCCGGCTGCCGAGGAGCCGCCGCCGGCGGCGGCTGTAACCGAGACCACGGGCTTCTTCACCGGCTGGCGCTGGACCATCCCGGGCTTCCTGCTCGGTGCAGTGGCGGCGGTGGTCGCCGTACGGATGTTGCCGAGGCGCCGCGACTGGCAGCTGGTCGACGCCGAGTGACCGCTCAGACCGGCTGAGCGGCGAGCGAGAACCCCGCGAACAGCCTCCCGCCGTGCTGGTCGAGGATGCGGTCCACGTCCTCGACCAGCGCAGCCGTGTCTCGCACGCCGGCCAGCAACAGACGAGCGTGGTCTGTCCCGTGTGCTTCGTCGTACGACTTGAGCTCCCGCAGCAGCCCCTTGCCCGTGCCCGACCAGCGCTGCGCCCCAGTGAGCAGCAGTCGAGCCGCGTCCTGCCACAGCACCGACGCGATGGCCGTGCGTACGTCGTCGGTCGCAGCGTCCGTCAGGTCGTCCAGGAGACAAGTGATCCCGTAGCGGAGCAGCTCGAGCTCGGCGGTCGTCAGCGGCCGCGGACCGGCCGCGACCTCGTCGAGACAGGCCTGCTGCAGCCGTGCTCCGGACCCGTCGGTGTCGAGCAGCACAATCGACTCGCCGACGAGCCGCATCATGGTCGGCTGCCGCCGCTGCCGGTCCTTCTCGCTGAAGTGTTCGAGCGAGGCCTCCGTGTGCACGAACAGCTCAACCGGCCAGTCGCCGTACTCGAGCGACCGCCGCATCGGCGCCGGCGGACCGCTCAGCAGCACGGTGATGTCCAGGTCGGACGTCGAGGAGGCATCGCCGCGTACGACGCTGCCGCCGAGCCACGCTGCCCGCGCGTCCGGATACTCCTCGTCCACCAGTTGCCGTGCGACCTCCGCCGCGTCGATTGCCATTGCACCAGTGTCCGCTCGCCCGCTGCGCTGCTTCACCGAGTTTCAGGCCTGCACAGGGGAGGCGATGACGACGGTGACGTCGGCTGAGCTGTCGTTGGTGTGGTAGCCGTGCGGAGCGTCGCCTGCGAAGGCCAGCAGGTCGCCCTGGGCGAGCTGGCGGAGGTCTCCGGACGGTCCGGCTGCCAGGTGACCCGAGGCGACCAGCAGGTGCTCGTTGGTGCCCGGAGCGTGCGGTACGCCTTCCACTGAGGTGTTCGGCGGCAGGCGGAGTCGCCAGATCTCCAAGCTGTTGCCTCCACTGATCCGCCTGAGCAGTTCTCTGGTCGGTCCGTCGGCATCGGCCTTGGTCGCATGCAGGTGCAGCGTCCCGGTGTCGGTCGGACGCGTCAGCAGGTCAGTGAGGGGGAGTGCCAAGGCGACAGCGATCGCGTCGAGCGTGTCGATCGTCGGATTGCTGGCACCGGCCTCGAGCTGGGACAGCGTCGCCTTGCTGAGACCGGTCCGCCGCGCCAGCTCTGCCTGACTCATCCCGCGCTGCTGGCGCCGCCGCAGTACCTGCAGACCGGCCGCCGCGGCCGCACTGCTGACCGACCGCGTCACCGCAGCGGCCGATGCGTCGCCGTATAGGAGACGCGGATGCGCCCCTTCTTCACCTTCACACCGGAGACGGTGACTGCCGCCAGGTCCGCAAGGCTGCGTACGTGCGTCCCACCACACGGCGCCTCGTGCAGCTCTCCGATCCGGACAACCCGCAGCCCGTCTCGCTCGGTCGCACTGACGGCGAGGTCCGCAGCAATCGCCGTGTCCACACCTGCCTGGATCCGCTCGGCCGAGTCGGTCAGGTCGACACCGTCCTGCGCCGTGAACTCGATGCGTGCCTGCCCGGGGAAGTGGTTGTTGCCCGCCCACGTCCAGCCCAGACCACGAGCAACTCCGTCCACCACATGCCCCGCAGTGTGCAGAGCCGCATGCAGCAGCCGAGCCTCGGCATCCACCCGCGCCCGTACGACGTCGCCCGCGCCCAACCCGGTCGGCGCAGCAGTCGCCAGGTACACCAGCCCGTCCGCACCCCGCACAGGCACACCTTCGAAATCGCCGACCCAGCCGCGGTCCGCCGGCTGCCCGCCACCCTGCGGATGGAACAGGTTCTCCCGCACGGCAACTCCGGTGTCCCCGGCGGCGAGAACCCGCGTCACCACCTCGGTCAGGTAGCTGTCCTCGAGGTAGATCGGATGCTGGACACCCGGGGCAATCTGCTGAACCATACGTTCACTATATCAAACGCGGTTATGCTGGCGTTCGTGCAGAAGAAGCTGACCCTTCAACCCGCGGCGCCGGATGAGCTCGTCGACGTGCTCGCCGTATTGGACGAAGCCGCCGCCTGGTTGCGGGAGTCGGGGATCGAGCAGTGGCCCGACAGCTTCAAGGCCCGGTGGGTCGAGCCGGCCATCGAACGCGGCGAGACCTGGCTGGCGCGGATCGACGGCGAGGTCGCCGGGACGATCACGCTCGACTGGGACGATCCGCTGTGGGAAGACGCTCCCGGGTTGTCGGGCTACGTGCACCGGATGGCGGTCCGGCGCTCGGCGAGCGGCTTGGGCGCCGCGCTGCTCGACTGGGCGGCGGCGACCAGCAGCTCACTCGGCTGTCGCTATCTGCGGCTCGACTGCGTCCGGTCGAACAGCCGGCTCAGGTCGTACTACGAGGCCCGCGGCTTCCAGCACCACGGCGACGCCGAGGTCGGCGTCCCGCTGACCTGGGTGAGCCGGTACCAGCTCGCGCTCTGAAGCGAGCACAAACTCGAGTTGTCGAGTCGACATTCTCGCAATTCGAGATGGCACTCGGCTGGTGCAAGGATGCGGCCTAACGTTTGTCGGCTGCATGCATCGATCTGTCGGGAGTGCTTGTGAGTTCGTCGGTCGCGGGGACCGTTTCGCCGACCCGGCAGGCGTTGCGCCGGCTACGGCGTGATCGCAGCGCGCGCCTCGGGGTGGTGCTCGTCGCGGTGCTGATCCTGGTCGCGGCCGCGGCGCCGTTGCTGGTCAAGCTGGCCGGGCAGGACCCGTACACGTACCACATCGATCTGCTCGACCCGGCCCGCGGCAACGCGCCGAGGGGCCCGATGGGTGGCGTGAGCAACGAGCACTGGTTCGGTGTGGAGCCGTTGACCGGTCGCGACCTGTTCTCGATCGTGGTGCTCGGCCTGCGCACCTCGCTGGCCATCGCGATCGTGGTCACCGTCGTCACGACGGTGATCGGCACTCTGGTCGGCATCAGCGCGGCCTACTTCGGCGGCTGGTACGACGCGATCGTCTCGCGCCTGCTCGACTTCCTGTTCGGCTTCCCGCAACTGGTCTTCATGATTGCCCTGGGCATCGTTGTGCCGGCCGGCGTGCCGCGGGCGCTGCTGCTGTGCGGGGTGCTCAGCGTCTTCGGCTGGGCGACCCTGGCCCGGCTGATCCGCAACCAGGCGCGGTCGCTGGTGAATCGCGAGTTCGTCGAAGCCGCTCGCAGTGTGGGCTCGAGCGGCTGGCACGTGATCGCCCGCGAGCTGCTCCCGAACCTGCTCGGCCCGGTCCTGGTCATCGCGACGCTGGCGATCCCGGGCTACATCGGCGCCGAGGCCGCGCTGTCCTTCCTGGGCGTCGGCGTGCCACCACCGACACCAAGCCTCGGCCGGTCCATCTCCGACTCGATCGCCTGGGTCTACACCGGCGCGGATCCGTGGTTCCTGGTCTTCCCGGGGGCCGCGCTGTTCGTCGCCGTCCTCGGGTTCACCTTGCTCGGTGACGGCGTCCGGGACGCCTTCGACGTCCGGCTGAGGAGGACGCACTGATGCCCGACCTCGGCTGGTTCGTCGTACGGCGGCTCGCTGCCACCGTCCTGGTGATGCTCGCGCTGAGCCTCGCCGTCTACCTGATCTTCTACGCGATCCCGGCCGACCCGGCGCACCTGGCCTGCGGCAAGCCGTGTACGCCGGAGCGGCTCGAGCAGGCGCGGCACTTCATGCAGCTGGACCAGAGCATCATCCAGCAGTACCTGAACTTCCTCAGAGGCATCTTCGCCGGCCGCACCTTCGGCGAGGGCGCGGCGGTGCACTGCGAAGCGCCCTGCTTCGGCTACTCGTTCCCACTCGCCCGTCCGGTCACCACGCTGATCCTCGAACGGCTGCCCGTGACCGCCTCGATCGCGATCGGCGCCGCCGTACTCTGGCTGCTCGCCGGTGTCTCGCTCGGTGTCGTCGCCGCGCTGAAGCGAGGGAAGCTCGCCGACCGGCTGGCCGTCGGGTTCGCGCTGATCGGGGTCGCGTCACCCTCGTTCCTGGTCGGGCTGCTGGCCATCCTGGTGTTCGGGTTCTGGCTCAACATGGTCCCGGTCAACGGCTACGTCCCGTTCACCGAGAGCCCGGTCGACTGGGTCTGGCACCTGATCACGCCCTGGCTGGTGCTCGCGTTGCTGCAGGCGGCGTCGTACATCAGGCTGACCCGCGCGCAGATGCTCGAGGAGCTGAACCTCGACCACATCACCACCGCCCGGGCCAAGGGCGCGGGGGAGGCGCGGGTCGTCCTGACCCATGGGCTGCGCGGTGCGCTGGTCCCGATCGTGACGCTGTTCGGCCTCGACCTCGGCGGTCTACTCGGCGGCGCCATCCTGACCGAGAAGGTGTTCTCCATGCAGGGCCTGGGCGAGTTGCTGATAAGCGCGGTCGGCCAGCTGGACGTCGCCGTGGTGGTAGGTACGACGCTGTTCTCGGCCTTCCTGATCATCCTCGCGAACCTGGTGGTGGACATCGTGCACGGTGCGCTCGACCCGAGGGTCAGCCATGCCTGACCGGCCGGTGCTGGAGGTCCACGACCTGCACGTGACGTTCCGGACCGAGGGCGGCCTGGTCCCTGCCGTCGACGGCATCGACTTCGCGGTCGCGCCCGGCCAGACGCTCGCCATCGTCGGCGAGTCCGGCTCCGGCAAGAGAGTCAGCTCGGCCGCCGTGATGGGTCTGCTGGGGGCGAACGCCGACGTCAAGGGCGAAGTGCTGCTCGACGGCCGTGAGCTCGTCGGCCTGTCCAACGAGGAGCTTCGCAGCGTCCGCGGCAACGACATCGCCGTGGTCTTCCAGGACGCGCTGTCCGCGCTCAACCCGTACTACAGCGTCGGCTGGCAGGTCGCCGAGGCGTACCGCCTGCACCACGACGTGCCGAAGAAGGAGGCTCGCCGGCGGGCGGTCGAGATGCTCGACCAGGTCGGCATCCCGGACGCGGCCCGGCGGGCGAACAACTACCCGCACGAGTTCTCCGGGGGAATGCGGCAGCGGGTCGTGATTGCTATGGCTCTGGTGAACAGCCCGAAGGTGCTGATCGCGGACGAGCCGACCACCGCGCTCGACGTCACCGTGCAGGCGCAGATCATGCGGCTGCTGGAGGACGTGCAGGCGGAGTTCGGTACGGCGCTGGTCCTGATCTCGCACGATCTCGGGGTGGTCGCGGAGGCGGCCGACGACGTCCTGGTGATGTACGCCGGACGCGCGGCCGAGCGCGGAACGGTCCGCGACCTGTTCCAGCGCGCGGCGCATCCGTACAGCCTCGGGCTGCTCGGTGCGATGCCGCGGGTCGACGTACCGCCGAAGCCGCGGCTGACCACGATCCAGGGCAGTCCGCCGTCGCCCGGATCCGTCACGACCGGTTGCCCGTTCCAGCCGCGGTGCGCTTACACGACGCAGGTGGGTGAGCGCTGCATCACCGAGCGACCCGAGCTGACGCTGCGACCGGGCGAAGGCGATCACGAGGCCGCCTGCCATCTGGGGCGGAGGCCGGCCGTTGTCTGACGAACTGCTTCGCCTCGACGGAGTCCGCAAGCACTTCGGGGTGCGCGGCGCACCGTGGCGGTCGGGCAAGTCGGTGAAGGCTGTCGACGGAGTGGACTTCGTCGTCCGCAAGGGCGAGACGGTCGGCCTCGTCGGCGAGTCCGGCTCCGGCAAGTCGACGCTCGCCCGGGTCGCCACGCGACTGCTCGACCCGACCGCCGGCCGGGTCGCGATCGCCGGCGACGACGTCACGAAGGTGAACGGACGCAAGCTGCGGCCGGTGCGCCGCAAGGTCCAGATGGTGTTCCAGGATCCGCAGGCATCCCTGAACCCGCGGCAGTCGGTCGGCGCGATCCTGACCACGCCGTTCCGCGCGCAGGGCATCCGGCCGACCCGAGCACAGCTCGTTGAGCTGCTCCAGCAGGTGGGGCTGTCCGAGGAACACCTCGAGCGCTACCCGCACGAGTTCTCCGGCGGCCAACGCCAGCGCATCGGCATCGCGCGGGCCCTGTCGGTGAAGCCCGAGCTGCTCATCTGCGACGAGCCGGTCTCCGCGCTCGACGTGTCGGTGCAGGCGCAGGTGCTGAATCTGCTCGCCGACCTCCGCGACGAGCTCGGCCTGGCGTACGTGCTGGTCGCTCACGACCTGGCCGTCGTACGGCAGGTGGCGAGCCGGGTGGCCGTCATGTACCTCGGCACGATCGTGGAGGAGGGACCGGCGGCCCAGGTGTACTCGGCGCCGGCGCACCCGTACACGAAGGCCCTGCTGTCCGCCGTATCCGTGCCTGTGCCCGGGATCGAGCGGGATCGGATCGTGCTGTCCGGCGACGTGCCGACGCCGATCGACCCGCCGTCCGGCTGTCCGTTCCGGACCCGCTGCTACAAGGCCGAGGACGTCTGCGCGACGCAACGGCCGGTGCTCGAGCCCGTCGAGGACAACACCGAGCACCGGGCCGCCTGCTACTTCCCTGAGCCCCCCACCTCTGAGAGGACACTATGGAGCGCACCACCCGAGCGGTCGCGGTAGCGGCCGCACTGGCGTTGGCTGTCGCCGCCTGCAACGCCAATAATCAGTCGACGAGCGGCGGCGCCGGCAGTACGGCGGCAGCCGAGGCAGGCGGCACGTTCCACGTCCTCAGCACCAGCAAGGAGATCAGCCTCGACCCGGCCAAAAGCCAGAACCTGGGCACGAGCACGATCCACCTGGTGCTGCGCGGCCTGACTTCGTGGAAGACCGCGCCGGACAAGGCGGCCGAACTGGTCCCGGACCTGGCCACCGACACCGGCAAGGTCAGCGACGGCGGCAAGACCTGGACCTACAAGCTGAAGCCGGGTCTCAAGTACGCCGACGGGTCGCCGATCGTTGCCGCCGACATCAAGTACGGCATCGAGCGGTCGTTCGCGCCGGAGCTGTCCGGCGGCCTCGGCTACCACAAGTCACTGCTGGTCGGCGGCGACAAGTACACCGGCCCGTACAAGGGCGCCCAGCTGGCGTCGGTCGAGACGCCGGACGACTCCACGATCGTGTTCAAGCTGAACAAGCCGTTCGGCGACTGGCCGTGGGTGGTCAGCATGCCGGCCTTCTCGCCGGTGCCGAAAGCGGCCGACAAGGACCCGGCGCACTACGGCGAGGACCCGGTCGCGAGCGGCCCGTACCAGGTGAAGGCGTACACGCCCGGCTCGAAGCTGGAGCTGGAGCGGAACCCGAACTGGGACAAGACGACCGACCAGGCCCGGACCGGCCTGCCGGACGCGATCGTGATCGACATGGGCCTGCAGGCCGACGTGGTCAACCAGCGGCTGATCGCGGACGCGGGTGACGACAAGTTCGCCGCCGCCACCGGTGTCTCGGTGCCGGCCGCGCTGATCCCGACCGTCTCGGGCAACCCGGCGGTCAAGTCCCGGGTCGCGACGTCGCCGTCCGGCGCGCTGCAGTACCTGGCGATGAACACAAAGCGCCCGGCGCTGGCCAACCCCGAGGTCCGCAAGGCGATCCAGTACGCCGTCGACAAGCAGGCCGTCCAGGTCGCCGAGGGTGGACCGGAGTACGGCGGTGAGATCGCCACCACCCTGATCACGCCGGGCATCGAGGGCTACCAGAAGTACGACCTGTACCAGGCGCCGCCGCAGGGCGACCCGGAGAAGGCCAAGTCGATGCTCGCGGCAGCCGGGGTGAGCAACCTCAACCTGGTCCTGGCGGCCGACAACGCGTCCGGCCTCGGCGTCGCGCAGGCGATCCAGCAGGGTCTGAAGCGGGCCGGGATCACCGTCACCATCAAGCCGCTGGAGAGCGAGCCGCTGACCGACCTGATCACCGGCAACAAGCCCGACTTCGACCTGACCGTGTCGAGCTGGCTGCCCGACTACCCGAGCGCGCTCGGCAACATCCAGCCGCTGTTCGCGTCCTCGGAGGCAGGCAACGGCGGGTACAACATCTCGCGCTACTCCAACCCGGCGGTGGACACCGCGATCAACGCGGCGACGGCCGAGTCCGACCCGGCCAAGGCGGCCTCGGCATGGAGCGCAGTGGACCAGCAGATCATGAAGGACGCCCCGATCGTCCCGCTGATCTACGCCCGCAACGCGTTCCTGCACGGCTCCAAGGTGCAGAACTTCTACCTGCCGCCGTACCCGCCGTACCCGAACGTGCTGATCGTCGGGCTGAGCAAGTAGTGGCTCAGGTCCGTCCTTCGGTCTCCTGAGCTTCGAAGAGGGTCGGCTGGGTCTCAGCGTCGAGTCCCCAGTCGGCCCTCAGCACTGTGTAGCCGGCCTTCTCGGCGGCCGCGCACACCTTGACGTCGTCGTCGACCAGGACGGCGACCGGCCGCTCGCCGGCCAGCCGCTGCAGCTGGCCGAGCTTCATCGTCACCGACGGGCGGCGGTCGGTGTTGCCGCGCATGTAGACCTTGCCGTCCGGGAACCCGTTGTCCTTCAGCCACTTGAGCGTGTCCCGGCGCAGCCGCTCGGGCCGGCCGGTCAGGTAGACGATCTCGTGGTCGGCGGCCAGTGTGGTCGCGACCGCGAGACCTTCGTCGAGGACGGCGTCCTCCTTCGCGTGCGCGAAGAACGAGTCCCAGTCCTTCGGCCGCTTCTCGATGAAGTGGATCCGCCGGCTGGTGTCGGACAACGTGGCGTCGATGTCCAGTACGGCGTACGGGCGTTGATGGTCAGGCACGTCGTCCAGCTTCCCAGGTACGGCGGTCGACGGCGTACTCGACCTCGCCGAACTCGGTGCCCGGCAGCGGGTCGTCGAAGTGCTCGTGGACGATCCGCACGAACCGCAGCCCGGACCGCCGCATCACCGCCCGGGACCGGTGGTTGACCGCCATCGTGTCGGCGACCACCCGCTCCATCCCGAGCTCGCCGAACGCCTTGTCGATCAGCGCCTTGGTGCCTTCGGTCGCGAACCCCTTGCCCCACGCGACCCGGTTCAGCCGGTAACCGACGTCGACGGTCTGCGGCTCCTTGGTCGGCTGCAGCCCGAACCACCCGACGAACGCGCCGTCCGACTTCTGCTGCGCCGCGAACGTGCCGAGCTGCGGATGCTCGTCGTACAGCTTCAGGATTCTCGGCAGCACGACGCGCTCGATCTCCGCACGCGGGGTCGGCTGCCCGGTCAGGAACCGCATCACCTCCGGATCCGAGTCCAACTCGACCAGCAGGTCGGCGTCCGCACTGGTGAACCGACGTAGTCTCAGCCGCCCGGTTTCGAGGTACACATCCACGCCGCCCATCATCCGCCGCGCCCCCCACCCCGCCGCGCCGCCCGACGCCGTCGCACCTTGAGAAGCCACCGACCATCGCGGGCCCGCGAAAGTGGTTGGTGGCTTCTCAAGGTCGGTCGGAGCGTCCGGAGTGTGGGCGGTGTGAGGGTTGGGGTGTGTTGGGTTGGGTGGTTGTCGGTGGGTCGGGTTAGCGTTCTCAGCGCGATGGAAGAGTCGATCACGTTTCTGCACAGCTCGGACTGGCAGCTGGGGATGATGCGCCGGTTCCTGGGGCCGGACGGTCAGGCCCGGTGGGGTCAGGCCCGGCTGGATGCTGTCGCGCGGATCGGTGACGTCGCAACCAGTACCGGGGCGGCCTTCGTGGTCGTGACAGGCGACGTTTTCGAGCACAACCAGGTCGAGCGGCAGACCATCCTGCGAGCCTGTGAGGCGCTCAAGCGGATCCCGGTCCCGGTCGTCCTCTTGCCCGGCAACCACGACGCCCTCGAGCCGGGCTCGCTGTGGACGTCGGCGCAGTGGCAGGCACACGCGCCCGAGCACGTGACGGTCCTGACCGACACCAAGCCGCTGGAGATCCTGCCCGGTGTCGAAATCGTCGGCGCGCCTTGGCGTTCCCGCCGCCCGCTGTCGGACCCGGCAGTTCCCGGGTACGGCGACCTGAAGCCCACTCCGGCCGGGACGGCGCGGATCCTCCTCGCGCACGGCCAGCTGACCAGTCTCAGCGGCGGCATGTCCGACGTACCGACCATCGACCAGGCGGCCCTCGAAGCGGTCGTCGCGGACGGCCGGGTGCAGTACGTCGGTCTGGGCGACCGGCACTCCACGACCCAGGTGACCGACCGGATCTGGTTCTCCGGGACGCAGGAAGTGACGACTCCGGAGGAGACCGATCCGGGCAACGTGCTCAAGGTGACGATCGGCAAGCGTGCGATCGACGTCGAGCCGGTTCGCGTTGGTGCGTGGCACATGGTCGACCATCGGGTCGAGCTGTTCGACGAGGAATCGCTGGACGCGCTCGAGGACTGGTTCGCCGAGCTTCCGGACAAGGAGCGCACCTACGTGCGGCTCGCAGGTGACGGGTCGCTGCCGCTGCCCTTGCACAGCCGGCTCGACATGCTGATCGACGCGCAGGGCGAGGTGTTCGCCAGCGTGGAGCGGTGGGCGAAGTTCTGGACCGTCCGGCCGGCGCCGGACGCGGCCGACCTGGACGTGTTGCAGTTGAGCGGACCGGCGCGGGCCGCGATGGAAGAGCTCCGGCAGGCGCTGGCCGCCGGTGACGAGAGCGCCGGTGCTGCGCTGTCGCTGATGCACCGCCTGGCCCGGGACGCGGGATGAGGCTGCACGCTCTGACGCTGCGGGACTTCCGCGGCGTCAAGGACCGTACCGTTCGGCTGCCCGCGCTCGGCACCACCGTCGTGGTCGGCGACAACGAGGTCGGCAAGTCCAGCCTGGTCGAGGCGTTCGCGCTGATCTTCGACCTGCCGGACGACTCGAAGTCGACCCGGATCCGCGACATCCAGCCGGTCGGCCAGGACGTCGGCCCCGAGGTGACGGCCGAGCTCACGCTGGGCGGGCGCGAGCTGACCTACACCAAGCGCTGGCTGAAGAACCGCGCCACCGAGCTCACGATCGTCGACAGCGATGGCCGCCGTACCTCCTGGACCGGGCGTGAGGCGCACAACGAGGCCGAGCGACTGTTCCACGAGCACGTCGACCGGGTGCTGTGGCAGACGTTGATGGTCAGCCAGGGACAGTCGCTGGTGCTGCCGACGCCGGCCGACGCGGAGCCGTTGATCACCGCGGTGACCGCAGAGTCCGGGACGCCGATCGACGGTGCGTCGATGCCACTGGTTTCGGCGGTTGAGCACGAGTACCTGCGCTACTGGACGCCGCGCGGCCGACCGACCGGCGACTTCGCGCGGTCCGAGAAGGCCGTGGCCGCTGCCGAGCTGACCGCGGCGCAGGCGTTGAAGGCGATGGAAGAGGTCCAGCAGGACATTCGCCGGGCCGAGCGGCTCGCTCTCGACCTCGAGGACGTGACCGCTCGCGGCACCGATCACCTCAGGTCGGTCGAGGAGCTGCGCGAACGCAAGAAGGCGACCGACGAGATCCTGCTCCGCCGCGACTCGGTGCGGGCCCGTGCCGAGACGGCCCGGGCGCGGTTGGAGAACCACACCCGGACCCGGGTCGAGCGGGAGCGGCTGCTCGACGAGGTCGAGCGGTTCACCAAGGCCGACTCCGAGCTGACCGAACGCCGTACCGATGCCGAGACGGTCGCCAGGACCGCGGCCGAGACCGTGCACGCGGCCGAGGCGGCGCTGGCCGAGGTGGTCGAGCTCAAGGACGCCCGCCGTACCGACGTCCAGGAGGCCGAGCGGCGGGTCGCGGAGTTGATGGATCGCGCGGAGCTGGACCGGCTGCTCGGGCAGCAGGCCGAGCTCGTCGACGTACGGGCCCGGATCGCCACGGCCGGGACGATCCTGGACCGGATCAAGGTCGACGACGCGAAGGTCGCCGCGCTCGAGGACGCGCACGCGGCGGTCGTCGAGGCCCGCGCCGCGCTCGCCGCCGGCGTCCCGGAAGTCTCGGTACGGCGACTCGGCGCCGAGCCGGTCAAGTTGTCGGGGACCGGACTGGACGTGACCGCCGGCGCGCTGCCGTCCGAGTTGGGCTTCGACGAGTCGGCCGAGGTGCTCGTCTCGGGTGAGCTGGTGGTCGGCGTACCGGGGCAGGTCGAGGTGACCGTCCGGGCCGGTGGCGAAGCGGCGACGCTGCGGTCTCGCGTGGACGAGGCGGTCCGGCGCGAGAAGGACCTGCTGAAGAAGGCCGGGGTGAAGGACGTCGCCGCCGCGCGGGAGCTGTTGCGCAAGGCGGACACGGCCGCGGCCGAGCTGAACGAGGCGCGGCGGACCGAGCGATCGTTAACCGCCGGCGGTGATCCGGGGGAGCGGATCGCGGTGCTGACCGCGCGGCTCGGGACGGACGAACCCGAGGAGGCCGCGGACAAGCAGGCTGCGGTCGAGGGCGTCCCGGGACAGATGTCGCTGTTCGAGGAGTTCGCCTCGCCACTCGACACGCTGTTCGAGGGTTTCGAGCCGCCGGCCGCCGAGCCCGGCGATCTGGCCGGTGCGCAGGCCTTCCTCGAGGAGGCCCGGGCCGGGCTGGCCGAGGCGGAGCGGTTGCTGGGCGACGCGGAGTTCGCGGCGGCGCAGGCCCGGAAGGCGGCGGACGAGGATCGGTCCGAGGCACAGAACGCGCGGGCCCGGTCGGAGATCGCGGCCGAGCGACTGGCCGCGGCGGCGGACGCGTTGGAGTCGGCTCGGGGTGTCCTCGATGACGACGCCGTGGCCTTGGCCGAGACCGAGGCGACGGCTGAGGTCGAGGCGGTGCTCGAGGAGCTGACCGCCGTACAGGAGCAGGCCGACGCGGCCGGGGCCGACCAGGTCGCCGGTGAGCTGGCGGACGCGTTGGCGGTTGCCGAGCGGTTGCAGGGCGAGCGGGACACGCTGCGCGATGCGTTGCGTACGACGGAGGGCCGGCTGGAGCAGTCGGGTCGGGACGGGCTGGCGACGCGACGCGATGTGGCCGAGCTGGAGCTGGCCGCCGTGCGGGCAGAGCACGAGAGCCTGCGGCGGCGAGCCGAGGCGGCTCGCCGGGTCTACGAGACGCTGAGCCGACACCGGGCCGAGGCGCAAACGAAGTACTCCGAGCCATTGCAGAGCCGGATCGAGTCGCTCGGGCGGAGTGTCTACGGGCCGTCGTTCCGGGTCTGGCTGGACGACGACCTCGCGGTGTCGGAGCGTGAGCTGGACGGCACGCGGCTGCCGGTCGAGGCACTCTCGACTGGTGCTCAGGAGCAGTTGGCCATCATCACCCGGCTGGCGATCAGCCACCTCGTCAGCACCGGCGAGGGGAGCGTGCCGGTGATCTTCGACGACGCGCTCGGCTGGTCGGACAAGGCCCGGCTCCGCGACATGGGTGCGCTGCTCGGCCGGGCCGGCGACCACGGGCAGATCATCATCCTGACCTGCATGCCGGACCGCTACGAGTACGTCCCCCGGGCGACCTTCATCAAGCTGGACGCTTGATTCGTTCCGGCGCGCTGTAGACGACGCAGCGGTCGCCGCGGGCGAAGCCGGCGACCGTGACGTTGAAGCGGCGGGCGAGGTCGACGGCCAGGCTGGACGGTGCGCCGACGGCCACGATCATCCCGATCCCGGCGGCGACCGCCTTCTGGACGATCTCGTAGCCGGCGCGGCCGCTGACCGCGAGGATCAGACCCTGGCGGCTGTGGCTGTTGAGGACGGTCCAGCCGACCACCTTGTCGACCGCGTTGTGGCGGCCGACGTCCTCCTTCACCACGACCTGCCGGCCGTCGGTGGTGAACAGGCCGGCGGCGTGCAGCCCGCCGGTCCGGGAGAACATCGGCTGGCCCTCGCGCAGGAGGTCGGGCAGCCGCCGTACGACGTCGATATCCGCCTCGACCGGGTCGACGGGGGCGTAGTCGCGCTCGGCCAACTCGTCCAGGCTCTGCTGGCCGCAGACACCGCAGGCTGCCGACGTCACGCCGTACCGCTGGGGTGGCTCCCGGTCGGGCGGGCCGTCGAACGTGACGGTGACCGTGTTGAACTGCTGGTCCGGTGTCAGTTGCTCATCGGTGCAGTAGGCAACGGTCTTGATCGCGTCCGGGCGGACCGCGAACCCCTCGCCGAGGCAGAACCCGGCCGCGAGCTCGAAGTCCGAGCCCGGCGTCCGCATCGTCACCATCAGCGGCTCGGGCGGGTGCCCGGGCCATTCCAGCCGGAGCTCGAGCGGCTCTTCGGTGACGACGACGTCCTCCCGCCGGGACGTCCGGTCGCCGTCCAGCACCTCGACCTTGAACCTCGTGGTCGGACGTTTCGTCATACCCTCACCGTAGCCACTCCCGTCGTACGGCGAGCCAGTCGAGGAATGTCCAGGCGTAGAACCGCTGGTGCTCGCGCAGTGCCGGAGTGCAGCCGAACGGTGGCGGTTCGTCCGCCCTCGTCATCATGTACGCCGCGACGGCCGCGATGAAGCAGTCGAGGTACTCAGCTGGTACGTCGGCCGTGAGGGGGCTGCTCCGGATCGCGGCGGCCGTGTCGACCCCGTGGTGCTGCGCGACCGGGAGCAGGCCGACCCAGTCCATCCACCGCGGGCCCAGCGCCAGCCAGTTCCAGTCGACCGTCCAGCAGGTGCCGTCGCCGTCGATCAGCAGGTTGTCCGGCCGCAGGTCGCTGTGCGTCGCAGTCTCGCCGGCGAAGGCCTCCGGCGCCAGCTGCACCAGCTCGACCAACTCGGGCAGCACCTTCGGCACCCACGGCTGCAGGCCCGTCGGCAACGGCGCCTCGCCATCCAGAATCCGAGCCGGCGTCAGCAACGGCGAGCCGCTCTCTTCCAAGTCCACCAGGAAACTCCGCAAACCTTCGAGCGGACTCGGCTCCATCACTTCCGCGATCGCCTCACACGTCGCAGTCACAGCGTCGAAGTCCGCGATGCTCCAGGGAGTCCCCGGCATCCGCCCGTCGACCCACTCCGAAACCACCGCAAACCACTTCTGTCCAGCTGCTGTCGTGTGGGCGGTCGCGAGGATGGCCGGCACCCGGATCTCCGGCGGCAGTTGCGGGACGACCTTGGCTTCGCGTTGGTAGGCGCGGTAGGAGTGGAGGGTGTCGTCGGAGGCCTTCACGAAGACCCGGCGGCCGTCGGCCAGGCGGACCGGGGCCGCGAAGCCGCCAGTGAAGCCTGAGCTCACGGATGGGCCGGCCCCAACAACCTCGCTGCCCAGGGCAACGGTCAGGCTCTCGCGGAGGGCGAGCGGGAGTGCAGGCCAATCAGGTCGCAGCGAGGTTGCGGTGTAGTCGACGTCGGGCGCTCCGGTCATGTCCACAGACGATAGAGCGGCAAGGGAGCCGGCGCCTGTGGATTAGCGTGCGGAGCATGACTCTGCAGGTGCTCGACCTGATCGGGATCTTCGTGTTCGGCATCACCGGCGCGCTGGTCGGCGTACGCAAGCAGCTGGACGTGTTCGGCATCCTGGTGCTCGCGCTCGTCACCGGGCTCGGCGGCGGCTTCCTCCGGGACGTGCTGATCGGCGCCACCCCGCCGGCCGCGCTGCAGGACTGGCGCTACCTCGTCGTCCCGGTCGTGGCCGGGCTGGTCACGTTCTTCCTGCACCCCGGGATCGGCCGGGTCGAGCGGCTGGTGAACATCTTCGATGCGGCCGGCCTCGCGCTGTTCTGCGTGATCGGCGCCCGGAAGGCGATCGAGGCCGGCCTGTCGCCGCTGTCGGCCGCCCTGCTCGGCACCATCTCCGGCATCGGCGGCGGTGTGATCCGCGACCTGCTCAGCGGCCGGGTTCCCGTCGTACTGCGCTCCGAGATCTATGCCACGCCGGCGTTCCTCGGCGCGGGCATCGTGGTGATCGCCGCGGCTCTCGACTACCACGTTCTGTGGGTGCCGATCGTGGCCGCGCTGACCTGTTTCGGCATCCGCCTGCTCGCGATCCTCCGCGGCTGGAACGCGCCGCTACCCCGCCACTCGTGACGGCGGCGCCCACCCGTTGACCACGGCGAGCAGCTCGAGGTACCGGTCCCACCGCGGATCAGCCTCGGTACGACGGAGCTCGATCAGCCGCCCGCGGAACTCGGGATCACGCCAGTCGTCGCCTAGCGCGCGGTAGCCGACGGCCATCCGCCGTACCGATGATCGGAAGGCGTCATCCTGGACCAGCGCCGCCAGCTCCAGCCACGCCTCGACCTGGTCAGCGTCGGCGTCCTCCGAGAGCACCGGCGTGAGGTTCTGCCGGACCGCGGCGAGGCCGGGGTCGTCGCCGAGCGTCGAGGTCAGGAAGTCCGCGATCAGGGCGTGGCGCTGCTGCTCGGACTGGGTGGTCAGTTCATGCATGAGTTCGAGGTCCTCCGGGGTCGAGTGCCGGCGAGCGACGACCGACAGCACCGCGTGCTGCAGCTGCAGCGTCCGGATCTGTACGGCGACCGCGTCGGCGTGTGCGGTGAGTACGTCGGCGAGCGTGCGCTCCTGGTCCAGCACGGCACGGACCGTCGCCAGATCGATGCCCAGGGCACGCAACGTCCGGATCAACTCGAGGCGGGCCGGCGCGCTGCCGTCGTACCGGCGATGGCCGGCGGCCGTACGGCGAGCCGTCAGGAGGCCCTGGTCCGAGTAGTAGCGAACTGTCTTCACCGAGACCCCGGCCCGCCGCGCCAACTCACCGATCGAGTAATCCACAGGACGACCCTCACATCTCCCCTCGGAGGAGATACAAGTCTAGTTGTGCGCGAACCTCGTCTTCGGCCGTGCGAAGGTGATCGACACGGCGGCGACGAGGGCACAGGCGATGCCGATGGCGAACGGGACCCAGTAGGCGGTGGACGCGCCCCACAGGTCGACCGCATGGCCGGCGGCGGCGTTGCCGGGGGCGACGCCAAGCAGGATGCCGGTGACGGTCCAGGTGATCGCCTCGGTCAGGCGCTGCGGCGGGACCCACTCCTCGACGCAGGCAGTGACCGCGACCATCGTCGGCGCGATCGTCATACCGCAGCCGAACAGCACCACGCCGAGCTGCCACACGCTGTTGACCCAGGGGAGTGGAGCGAGCGTGATCGCGAGCAGGATCGTGCCGATCAGCAGCCGCCGCTCGACCGGTGCGCGCCAATGCACCGAGCCGTACCAGAGACCGGCCAGCAAGCTCCCGAACGCCCAGACGGCCAGTACGACGCCGGACATGCCCGCCTGGCCTCGCTCGGTGGTGAACGCGACTGTGATGACCTCCGTGCCACCGAGAGTCGCGCCGAGACCGAGCCCGATCAGGCTGAGCAGCATGATCGACACCCAGGGGAGTGGTGCCTGCTCGGTCCCATCGGACTTGCCACGACCCGGCGGATCGGACGCCCGCAGCAGCGCCAGCCAGATGCCGCCGGCGAGTCCAAGCACTCCAGCTGCGGACAGAGCGGCGTACGGGCTGACCTGGGTCGCGAGCAGTGTGACCAGCACCGGGCCGACGATGAAGACGACCTCGTCACCGACCGCTTCGAGCGCGAACGCGGTCTGCAACGCCCGACCCCGGCCGAGCAGATGCGTCCAGCGCGCGCGGACGAACGACCCGACCTGCGGACGGGTGCCACCGGCAACGAACGACAGCACGTACAGCACCCAGGTAGCGGCGTCGGCACGGACGGCGACCAGCAGCGCGGCCAGCGCGATCGTGCAGACCACCGAGCCGATGATCAGCAGCAGGCGCTGCCCGAACCGGTCCACCATGCGGCCCTGGATCGGGCCGGTCAGCGCGCCCGCGATCACGGCGACACCGGACACCGCGCCGGCCAGGCCGTACGAACCGCTCTCCTGCGCGATCAGGATGACGATGCCGAGCCCGATCATCGAGATCGGCATACGCCCGAGGATCCCGGCGGCGAAGAACGCGCTGGCGCCGGGACGGCGCATGAGGTGGACGTAAGGCTTGAGCATGGGGGACCGGGAACACCCTAACGGGTGCGGACCGCCAGGCCATCCCAATTCCCGGCGCACGCACCGGCCCGCGCTCAACCCGGCCGCGCCGGGGCGATTGTGATGGCCTGGCGGTCCGCCCTCACACCCCGGCTGCGAAACTTGGGGTATGCCTGTCGATGCTTCGCCGTACGACGCGGTGCTGTTGCTGTCCTTCGGGGGCCCGGAGAAGCCGGACGACGTGCTGCCGTTCCTGCAGAACGTGACCCGGGGCCGGGGGATCCCGGACGAGCGGCTGAAGGAGGTCGGCGAGCACTACTACTCGTTCGGCGGGAAGAGCCCGATCAACGACCAGAACCGGGCCCTCCTCCACGCGCTGCGGGAGTCGTTCGACGAGGTCGGCCTGGACCTGCCGATCTACTGGGGCAACCGCAACTGGGCGCCGTACCTGACCGACACGATGCGCCAGATGGCCGCCGACGGCATCCGCCGGGCCGTGGTGATCGTGACCGCCGCCTACCCGTCGTACTCGGGCTGCCGGCAGTACCGCGAGAACCTCGAGGACGCCGCCCAGCAGGTCCCGGACGCGCCCCGGATCGACAAGCTCCGGCACTACGCGAACCATCCCGGCTTCGTCGGCTCGTTCGTCGAATCGACCGCGAAGGCGCTCAGCGAGCTGCCCGACGGCTCGGCGATCGCGTATGTGACGCACTCCATTCCGAACGCGATGAATGCCACCAGCGGACCGGACGGCAACGGGTATCTCGACTGGCACCTGGACGTCGCCGCGGAGATCACCGCCGAGATCGAGCGCCGTACCGGCCAGACCCGGCGGACCGACCTGGTCTACTGCTCGCGCTCCGGACCGCCGCAGGTGCCGTGGCTCGAGCCGGACGTGAACGACCACCTCGAGGCGCTCGCGGCGGACGGCGTACCGGGTGTGGCCGTTGTGCCGATCGGGTTCGTCAGCGACCACATGGAGGTCATCTACGACCTCGACACCGAGGCCGCCCAGACCGCCGAGAAGCTGCGGCTGCCGATGGCCCGGGCCGCGACGCCCGGCACCGACAAGCCGTTCGTCACCATGCTGCGCGACCTCGTCGTCGAGCGGGCCGCGGCCGAGCGCGGCGAGCAGCCGGCCCGGCCGTGCGTCGGCAAGCTCGGCCCGGCCTGGGACGACTGCCGCCACGACTGCTGCCCACCGCTTCGCCGTCCTACCCCTAAGGAAGCCGTATGACCGACCCCCAGGACCTGCTCAAGTTGGCCGTGGAGGTGGCGGAGGAGGCAGCGAGGCTGATCGTCGAACGCCGCCGCGGCACGATCACGGTCGCCGACACCAAGAGCACCGTCACCGACGTGGTCACCGCGGTCGACCGGGAGTCCGAGGAGCTGATCCGGGCCCGGATCCTGCAGGCTCGCCCGGACGACTCGTTCCTCGGCGAGGAGGGTGACGACGTGGTCGGTACCAGCGGTGTCCGATGGGTCGTCGACCCGATCGACGGCACCGTGAACTACCTGTACGACATCCCGACGTACGCCGTCTCGATCGCGGTGGAGTACGACGGCCGGACCGTCGCCGGCGTGGTCGTCGACGCGCCCAAGGGGGAGGTGTTCACGGCGACCCTGGGCGGCGGCGCGTTCCTGGACGGGAAGCCGATCCAGGTGTCGGGGTGCACGGACCTGAGCACGGCGCTGGTCGGCACCGGGTTCGGGTACGACCCGGAGCGGCGGCAGGTGCAGGCCGAGGTGATCCAGCAGCTGATCACCAAGGTGCGCGACATCCGGCGGATCGGGGTCGGCGCGCTCGACCTCTGCTACGTCGCCTGCGGCCGGCTGGACGCGGTCTTCGAACGCGGACTGAATCCGTGGGACTACGGAGCGGGTGCGCTGATCGCGGCCGAGGCCGGCGCGGCCGTCGGCGGGCTGAACGGGGCCGCGGTGTCGCCGGAGATGTCGATCGCGGCCAGTCCGGCGCTGTTCGAGCCGTTCCACGAGCTGCTGGCCGCGACGGACCCGTTGCGGGCCTAGACGCCACTGAGTGCTCGTTAGTGCGCGTACTGAGCATTAACGAGCATTTTCGTGTTCGGTCCTGACATTTGTTGCGACACGCTGGCCGGAAGGTGGACCCTGACGCGCGCGTAGGGCCCTTCATAGGGCACAATCCCGTCCTCGGGAACGGTACTTGCCGGTCCCGGCCTGGCTGTCAAGGGTTTCGGGGGACGAAAGATTCAGCGTGCGGTCCCGGCGCGGAATTTCTCGGCCGCTCTACCCGTTCAAGGGCTCAGCAGGCAACACCACGGGTACGAAGAGGGCAGGGAAACACCATGGCGACTGACTACGACGCCCCGCGCAAGACGGACGAGGATGCTTCCGAAGAGTCGATCGAGGAGCTGAAGACTCGCCGTCACGACAAGAACTCCGGCAAGGTCGACGAGGACGAGGCCGAGGCCGCCGAGAGCTTCGAGCTGCCCGGCGCCGACCTGAGCCACGAAGAGCTTGCGGTGCGGGTGCTCCCGCGCCAGGCCGACGAGTTCACCTGTTCGAGCTGCTTCCTGGTTCACCACCGTAGCCAGCTCGCAGAGACGAAGAACGGGCAACTGATCTGCCGCGACTGCGCAGCCTGACACCAGCGCCCTACTTCGCCTCAGCCAACGAGCGGGACCACCCCAGCCCATGGGGAGGCCCCGCTCGCTGCGCAACCACAACCCCCAGCCGTCCCCCCACCCCGCCGAGCGGACCGAGGCTCTCGAACCGCCCGGCGAGCCGCCTGCTACCCGCCATCCCCGCCGAGCGGAGCGAGGCGGTTTAGTCTTCTTGCTTCTTGGTTAGGGCTGTGTCTGTTGCTTTTACCAGGACGCCGTTGACGGCGTCTTGTTCGTAGCCTGGGGGTGCGTACCCGGTGGACTTCAACCAGTACGCCGCCGCACGCCGCTCGGCGAACAGTTTGGCGGCGGCCGCCGCGGCCCCGCTCGCGACCGCCCACGTGACCACCTCGGCGTAGCCGCCCTGGCCGCCCTTCGGCGGCTTCCCGCCCGAGCCGAGCTTCCAGGCCGTACTGACCGCCTTGTTCGCGACCAGGCCCACGACCAGCGTGAACGCGGCCAGCACCAGCTTCCAGCCGATCTTCGCTCCGACCACAACAGCCTCCTAACGGCAAGTCCCCGACATCAGGATCTTGCCACGCTGTTCCCCGTCAGGGCTGCTGCCAACCGGTCCGGGTGCCGCGTGGCGATCACCCAGTACGGCGCCGGGTCGCGCGGATCGGTGATCTCGACCCGGACCGCGCCCCGCACGTAGCTGCGCAGCAACAGGTACGCCTTCGGGTCGCAGTCCCGCCCGAACGCGTTCCGGGCGTCCTCCCCGGTCAGCGCCTCGACCTTGCCGAGGTGGACCCGGTCGATCACGGCCCGGCCGGCCCGGAGCCGCTCATCGTCCACCTCGACCACGGCAGCGCCGTACTGCAGGAAGAAGAGGACCAGCAGAAGCGCGGACAGGCCGCCGACGAAGGCGCCGCCGAAGCGCCCGACCGGCACGTAGGTGATGACGAACAGCGTGACGACCAACGCGGTGGCGATGATCCACCAGGACACCGGCACGCTCAGGCGTTCGCGATAGCTACCCACGAGGACCAGCCTGGCACGTGGCCGCCGCGACCGTGTCGGTAGGGTCGCCTCCCGTGACCGAGGTTTTGATCCAGCGACTCGACCCCGACCTGCCGCTCCCGTCGTACGCGCATCCCGGCGATGCCGGCGCGGACCTGGTGGCGGCGAGCGACATCACTCTGAAGCCCGGTGAGCGCGGCCTGGTCGGCACCGGGATCGCGATCGCGCTGCAGGACGGTTTCGCCGCCTTCGTGCACCCGCGCTCCGGGCTGGCCGCCAAGCACGGCCTCTCGATCGTGAACGCCCCCGGCACCGTGGACGCCGGCTACCGGGGCGAGATCAAGGTCTGTCTGGTCAATCTCGACCCGCACGCCGAGGTCACCCTGCGGCGCGGCGACCGGATCGCCCAGCTGGTGATCCAGCGGGTGGAGAAGGCCCGGTTCATCGAGGTCGCCACGCTGCCCGGGTCGGCCCGTGGCGACGGGGGGTACGGCTCGACCGGCGGTTTCGGTGGTGTGACACGCTGATCAGGTGCGTCTGTTGACCTGACGGATGCGCGAGACTACGGCGGCTGTACGAACTCAAGAACCAGGAAGTAGGCAAAAGGCTGTGATCTTCCGCCGCAAGGCAAAGAACGAGGAGCCCGGAACCGCCGAGGAGGCGGTCGAGGAGACGGCGCCGGAACCCCGCGCGGAGGGCCCGTTCGACTCCTCCGAGGTCGACGCGGAGGTCCTGGAGGCCGAGGACCGGATCGACCTCGGCGCCCTCGTGATCAGCGGTCAGCCCGGCATGGAGCTGCGGCTGCAAGTCGACGAGCAGTCCGGCCAGGTTCAGGCGATCCTGCTGGTGCTGGAGGATTCGGCTCTCGAGCTGCGCGCGTTCGCGGCGCCGAAGACCAGCGGCATCTGGACCGAGGTACGGCGCGAGATCGCCGCCGAGGCGAGCCGGATGGGCGGGACGGCGACCGAGACCGAGGGCCCGTTCGGCACCGAGCTGGTGCTGGTCGTGCCGGTCGAGGACCCGGACGGCCAGATCTTCAGCCAGACCTCGCGGGTGATCGGTGTGGACGGCCCGCGCTGGCTGCTCCGGGCCACGGTGCTCGGCCGGGCCGCTGTCGAGCCGGACGCGGCGCCGCCGATGGAGGAGACGCTGCGTAGCACCATCGTGGTCCGCGGCACCGAGCCGATGGCGGTGCGGGAGTCGCTGCCGTTGCGGCTGCCGCCGGGCGCTCAGCCAGCTCCCGAAGCCGGAGCCTGACGGACTACACTCGAAGCATGGGTAGCGACAAACCCGCGGGGCTGTTGCGGCGCGCCTTCCGGGGCCTGGCTGGCGACCGCGAGCAGCATGACGCCGAGGTTCTCCAGGACTTCGCACAGGACTGTGGCGCGCGGTCGATCACCGGCTGCCACGACCGGGAGCTGGTCACCTTGTTCGGCACGCTGCGCACGATCACGTTCAGCCCGCGCGGCGGCGTCCCAGCCTTGGAGGGCGAGTTGTACGACGGAACCGGCACGGTCAAGCTGATCTGGCTCGGCCGCCGCAAGATCGCCGGGATCCACCCGGGGTCCGAGCTGATCGTCTCCGGGCGGATCGGCGTGGTGGACGGCGACCGGGTGATGTTCAACCCGCGCTATGAGCTGCGTCCGCAGGCCGCGCATGGCTGAGCCGCGGCGCGACCAGGTCGATAACGACCAGCAGCCCGAGTCGGGCCTGCGCAAGCAACTGGATGACCATCTCGACGAGCAGCTCGTCGAGATGCTGCGTCCGGAGGTCGAGGCGGCCGAGGCGGAGCTGACCAGCGACGAGACCAAGGCGAAATCGCCGTCGAGTGACAAGGACTTCTTCCACGCCCTCGGCGGCTGGGGCGCGCTGCTCGACATCGGGCTGCCCTGGATCGCGTTCCTGGTCGTCTACGCGGCCACCGACCACAACCTGCAGGTCGCGCTGATCGTGGCGATCGGCGGTGCGGCGGCAATCGCCGTTCTGCGCCTGCTTCGCCGGCAGCCGCTGCGGAACGTGTTCGGCGGCTTCGTCGGCGTGCTGATCTCGGCCTGGGTCGCGAACCGCACCGGCAACGCCAAGGACTTCTACGTCCCCGGCCTGCTCACCAACCTGGGGTACGGCGCGCTCTACCTGATCACCGTGCTGATCCGCTGGCCGCTGTTCGGCGTCCTGTACGGCGTGATCACCCAGACCGGCACCGCCTGGCGCAAGGACCCGGCCATGCTGCGCGGGTTCTCGCGGGCCACGATGGTGTTCGTCGGCCTGTTCGCGATCCGGCTGATCGTGCAGGTGCCGCTGTACTTCACCGGCAGCCTGAACGCGCTCGGCATCGCGAAGATCGGCCTCGGGCTCCCGTTCTACGCGCTCGCGCTCTGGCTCGCGTACGCCGTACTGCGTGGATCGCTGCCGCAGGACAAGTGGGACGAGGCCCGCGACCACGTCACGCACCTGCTGCGCGGGAACAAGAAGTAAAGGAAGCGCCCGGGATCCCCGGGCGCTGCGGTCATTCCGCCTTGCGGTGGTGCGGCGAGAGCATGTCCTCGAGCTGTTCCTCGGTCTCGTCGGCCGCGACGAACAGCAGCTCGTCGTTGAGCTCGAGGGTGCCTTCGGGGTCCGGGCGCAGGACCCGGCCTTCGCGCAGGATGACGACCAGCGCGGTGTCCAGCGGCCAGTCGATGTCGCCGACCCGCTTGCCGATCATCGGGGAGTCCTCGGGCAGGGTCAGCTCGACCAGGTTCGCGTCGCCCTGGCGGAAGGTGAACAGCCGGACCAGGTCGCCGACCGAGACCGCCTCCTCGACCAGCGCGGACATGATCCGCGGGGTGGACACCGACACGTCCACGCCCCAGGCCTCGTTGAACATCCACTCGTTGCGCGGGTGGTTGACCCGGGCAACGGTCCGCGGGACGCCGAACTCGGTCTTGGCCAGCAGCGAGACGACCAGGTTGACCTTGTCGTCGCCGGTGCTGGCGATCGCGACCTGGCAGCGCTGCAGCGCTGCCTCCTCCAGCGAGGACAGCTCGCAGGCGTCGGCCAGCAGCCACTCGGCCCGCGGCACCGACTCGGCCTTGATCGCCCGCGGGTCCTTGTCGATCAGCAGCACCTCGTGGCCGTTCTCCAGCAGCTCGGCGGCGATCGAACGGCCGACGTTGCCGGCGCCGGCGATGGCTACCCGCATCACAGCTCCTCAGGCTTGTTGCCGAGTTGGGACTCGACGGCTGCGGCGTCCCGTTCGAGCATCACGACGTGGACCAGGTCACCCTCCTGGATGACCGTGTCGGCCTTGGGCAGGAGTCCTTCGCCGAGCCGGGTCAGGAACGCGACCCGGGCGCCGGTGGCCTTCTCGATGTCGAACGCGGCCCGGCCGACCCAGCCGGAGTGCACGTGCACCTCGGCCAGCCGGACCGTGCCGGACGGGTCGCGCCACTCCGGCTCGGAGCCCTCGGGGAGCAGCCGGCGCATCATCTGGTCGACGGTCCACCGCACGGTGCCGACGGTGGGGATGCCGAGCCGCTGGTAGACCTCGGCGCGGCCCGGGTCGTAGATCCGGGCCACCACGTTGTTCACGCCGAACGTCTCCCGGGCCACCCGGGCGGCCAGGATGTTGGAGTTGTCGCCGTTGGACACCGCGGCGAACGCCTCGGCCTCCTCGATCCCGGCTTCGACCAGGATCTCGCGGTCGAACCCCATGCCGGTGATGGTCCGGCCGGTGAAGTTCGGGCTCAGCCGGCGGAACGAGTCGGCGGACTGGTCGATGATCGCGACCGTGTGGCCCCGCTTCTCCAGGGTCCGCGCGAGCGTCGACCCGACGCGGCCGCAGCCCATGATGACGACGTGCACTCGGTTTCACTCCTTGCCCCGCTCGCGGGGCCACTGGCTCGGTTCGGCGGGATAGACGCTACACCGCACTGGGGCTCCCGCTGACATCACGGACCCGCCTCGCCCTCTAACATCACGGTGTGACTCCCGCTCTCGGCGATATCGGCAAACGGCTGCTGCTCGGCCGCAAGCTGCGCAGCACCCAGTTGGGTGAGACGCTGCTGCCCAAGCGCATCGCGCTGCCCGTGTTCGCCAGCGACGCCCTGTCGTCGGTCGCCTACGCGCCCGACGAGATCTTCCTGACCCTGTCGCTGGCCGGCCTGACCGCGCTGACGATCTCGTGGAAGGTCGCCATCGTCGTCGCCCTGGTGATGCTCGTGGTGGTGGCGTCGTACCGGCAGAACGTGCACGCCTACCCGTCGGGCGGTGGCGACTACGAGGTGGCGAACGTCAACCTCGGGCCGACCGCCGGCCTGACCGTGGCCAGCGCGCTGCTGGTCGACTACGTGCTGACGGTGGCGGTGTCGATCTCGTCCGCCGCGCAGTACGCCGCGTCCGCGATCCCGTCGCTGGAAGGGCACCAGGCGACCGCGGCGGTGATCGCGGTGCTGTTCCTGACCACGATGAACCTGCGCGGTATCCGTGAGTCCGGTGCGGCGTTCGCGATCCCGACGTACATCTTCATGGTCACGATCCTGGGGATGGCCGCGTTCGGGTTCGGCCGGATGGTGTTCGGGACGCTGCCGCAGGCGGAGACCGCCGGCCTGGACCTGGTCGCGGAGGACCCGTTCGTGCAGGGCGCGGGTGGCCTTGCCATGGGGTTCCTGGTGCTGCGGGCGTTCTCGTCCGGCTGTGCGGCGCTGACGGGTGTCGAGGCGATCAGCAACGGTGTGCCGGCGTTCCGGAAGCCGAAGAGCAAGAACGCGGCGACCACGCTGCTGCTGCTCGGCTGCATCTCGATCGCGATGATGCTCAGCGTCGTGGCGCTGGCCAACGTGATGAACGTGCGCTTCGCGGAGGACCCCGCGCACCAGCTGCTCCGCGACGGCGTCCCGGTCGGGGACAGCTACCACCAGGACCCGGTCATCGGGCAGCTGGCCCAGGGAATCTTCGACCACTTCTCGCTCGGCTTCTACCTGGTCGCCGCCGCTACCGGCGTCATCCTGGTGCTGGCCGCGAACACCGCGTTCAACGGCTTCCCGGTGCTCGGCTCGATCCTGGCCCGCGACGGCTACCTGCCGCGCCAGCTGCACACCCGCGGCGACCGGCTCGCGTTCAGCAACGGCATCATCATCCTGGCCGCGTTCGCGATCTTCCTGATCGTCGCCTTCGACGCCGAGGTGACCCGGCTGATCCAGCTCTACATCGTCGGCGTGTTCGTCTCGTTCACGATCAGCCAGATCGGCATGGTCCGGCACTGGACCCGGCTGCTGAAGACCGAGACCGACACCTCCCGGCGACGGCAGATGCACCGGTCCCGGACGATCAACACGATCGGCCTGACCATGACCGGCGTCGTCCTGGTGATCGTGCTGCTGACCAAGTTCACCCACGGCGCGTACATCGCGATCATCGCGATGGCGGTGCTGTTCCTGATGATGAAGGGCATCCGCCGGCACTACACCGCGGTCAGTAAGCAGATGGCGGCCGAAGGCGACGAGCAGCTCATGCTGCCGTCGCGGGTGCACTCGATCGTGCTGGTGTCGAAGCTGCACAAGCCGACCCTGCGGGCGCTGGCCTTCGCCAAGGCGGCCCGGCCGTACATGCTCGAGGCGGTCACGGTCGACGTCGACCGGGACGAGTCGGAGGCGTTGCAGGCCGAGTGGGACCGCCGGGGCATCCCGGTCCCGCTGAAGCGGCTGGCCTCGCCGTACCGGGAGATCACCCGGCCGATCCTGCAGTACGTGCGCGACATCCGGCGGCAGTCGCCGCGGGACGTGGTGATGGTCTACATCCCGGAGTACGTCGTCGGCCACTGGTGGGAGCACCTCCTGCACAACCAGAGCGCACTCCGGCTCAAGGGGCGCCTCTTGTTCACACCTGGTGTCATGGTTACGTCCGTTCCTTACCAGCTGATCTCGTCGCAGGCAGCCGAGGAGCGGCACGACCGGGAGGAACGGGTGGCAGGCCAGGTACGGCGTGGAGCCCGCAAGGCGTCAGGAGATCGGTGACAGACGAGAACATCGTCGGGACGGTAGTCGAGCTGGAGGTAGGGCCAGTAGCGCACGGGGGACACTGTGTAGCCCGGCACGAGGGGCAGGTGGTCTTCGTCCGGCACGCGTTGCCGGGTGAACTGGTCCACGCCCGCGTCACCGAGCAGAACGCGAAGTACCTGCGTGCCGACGCCGTACAGGTTCTGACACCGTCGCCGCAGCGGATCGATCCGCCCTGCCCGTACGCGGGGCCGGGGCGGTGCGGTGGCTGTGACTTCCAGCATGCCAACATCGTCGAGCAGCGGCGGCTGAAGGCGACCGTGGTATCGGACACGCTGCGGCGGATCGGTGGGATCGAGCGCACCATCGTGATGGAGTCGCCGGGAGACGACGGCCTCGGCTGGCGGACCCGGATGCGGTACGCCGTGGTCGACGGGCGGCCCGGGATGTACGCGCACCGGTCGCACGACCTGATCCAGATCGACAAGTGCCTGATCGCGCACCCGGACAGCCCTGACGTGCTGGGGGAGCGGTGGCCGGACGTGACGTCGGTGCAGTCTGTGGTGTCGTCGGAGGGCAAGACCGCCGTACTGACCGACGAGGCGCCTGGTGGACGTGTCGTCGAGGTTGTGCGGGGCCGGCGGTTCCGGGTGGAGGCCGGTGGGTTCTGGCAGGTGCATCCGGCGGCTCCGGAGACGCTGGTGGACGCCGTACTGAGTGGACTGGAGCCAGCGGCGGGGGAGACGGCGCTGGACCTCTACTCGGGTGTCGGGCTGTTTGCTGCGTTCCTGGCCGAGGCTGGGTGCCCGGTGCTGGCGATCGAGGGGGACAAGGACGCAGTCCGCAACGCGCGGCGGAACCTGCACGACCTGACGGACGTGACGCTGGAGACTGGTGACGTCGACCGCGTGCTGAACGCGGCGGCGGGGCAGGGGCTCGAGCACGTGGACCTGGTCGTGCTGGACCCACCGCGGACGGGTGCGGGGAAGGACGTCGTACGGCGGATTGCGGCGCTGACCCCGCGTCGGGTCGCCTACGTGGCCTGCGACCCGGCGGCGCTGGCCCGCGACCTGAAGTCCTTCGCCGGCCTCGGCTACGGGATCGCGTCGCTGCGGGCGTTCGACCTGTTCGGGATGACCCACCACATCGAGTGCGTGGCCATTTTGGAGCCTGTGGACGGCTGAGTCGCGAGTGTCGGGGGGCTCGGGTAGCGTTCTGGCCCTGGATTCCAAATGCGCTGGAGACCTGATGCCGCTCGTTGACCTGGACGACCCAGACGAGTTGCGTGCCCGCTGGGCCGCGCTCGCCGCGGTCGCCCATGCCACCGGGTTCGACCGGCGCTGGTACGCCGACGAGGCGGGCTACCACCATCAGGACGAGACGGCGTCTTTCCTGAACCTGGTCCGGCTGGACGGTGGGCGGGCGGTGCTGTTCGGGTTCCACACGCAGCACAGCCAGACCACCGGGGCGGATCTGCTCGCGGGCTCGCCGGACTGGATCGGCCAGCCCGAGGTCCGGCAGCTGATCGCGGCGGGCGAGCTCGGATTCGTGTACGGCGCGTTCAACGGGACGTGGGCGCGGGCGTCGTATCCGGGCGACCCGTGGCAGCCGGCCGAGGACGGGTTCGCGCCGATCGGGCACTGGATCACCTCCGACGAGGACACCGCCGGCGAGATGATCGAGTGGGTCGCGGAGTGGTGCGACTACCTCGGCGGGCTCGACGAGCTGGTGCCGTTCGGGGTGCAGCTGATCCGGGCCGGGGTCACGCTGGATTCCTTGGCGGAGTTCTTCAGCATCTTCGGGATCGATCCGCGCTCGCCGGTGCAGCCGGACCTGCCCGCCGGGGTGGCCGCGGCCGGCGACTTCAACCTTGCAGTCGCAGAACAGTTGGCCGACGAGCCTGACACAGCCGAGGTCTCGGTCGTTGAAGATGCCGTGACTGGAGCACCCGAGGACCTGGAGGACGAGGAGTCGTACGTCGTTCCTCCCGGCATCAGCCCGTTCACCGGCCAGCCGATCGACGAATCGGCGCAGGCCGGTCCTGCTTATGCCGAACCGGAGCCCTACTACGACCAGACGCCGTACCGGGAACCCGCACGGGACGACGACTACGGCATCGTCTCCAGGAAACAAGGCTGGCTCCGCCGCCGGAGGCACGACGACGCCCCCGCCGATGACGGCGGTCCCGCTGACCGCGGCGGTCCCGCCGACCGCGGCGGCTCCGCTCCGGGCGGCTTTGAGCCGGGCGGTTCCGCCGCGGCCTACCAGTCCGGCGGTCCTGCTGCCGCCTACCAGTCCGGTGGCCCCGCGCCCGGCACCTTCGTCCCCGACGGCATCATCGGCTCCGGCCTCCCGTACGGCGCCCTCCCCTCCTCGGAGCCACCCCGAGTAGGCGGCGGAGTCCACGAAGGCGAAGACTTCTACGCCAGCCTCTTCGCCGACGCCCCCGCAGCCGCCTACCAACAGCCCGCTGCCCCCGCCGACGAACAAGACTGGGAAACCACCGAACAACCCTCCTGGTCCGACGAAGACGCCACCAGCGAGTACAACCCCTTCCCCGAAGACCCCACCCCCACCAACGACTGGGTAGGCGGCGCCTGGATCAACGGCAAATGGGTAGAACACCCCGCGTCCCCCCACGCCTCCACCCCACCCACCCCCGCCCCCCACCCCACGCCCGCAGCCCCCCACCCCTCCAGCACCCCCACCCCCGCAGGCGCCCAGCCCTCCAGCAACCACGCGCCCGCAAGCAGCCAGCCCTCCAGCACCCACGCGCCCGCGCCGCACCCGTCAACCACCCACCAGCCCGCCCCTCAACCGCCCACTCCACACCAGCCGGCCGCCCACCCATCGGCCCTGCACCAGCCGAGCGCCCATCCGTCCGCCTTGCGTGAGCCGGATGCCCAGCCCTCTGCCCTGCACGAGTCAGGCGCCCAGCCGTCTGCCCTGCATCAGCCGGGCGCCCAGCCGTCTGCCCTGCATCAGCCGGGCGCCCAGCCGTCTGGCCTGCGAGAGCCGGGCCCCCCGCACCAGCCGTCTGCCTCGCACGAGCCAGGTGCGCAGCCGCCTGCACCGCACGAGTCGGGCGCCCATCAGTCTGGCCAGCTCCAGTCGGGTGCCCAGCAGTCCGCCACCCACCCGCCGGGCTCGCACCCGTCGGCCGCGAACGCCCCGGCCTCGCAGCCGTTCGCACCCTCACATTCCGAGGACTCGACCGCGTTCCCACCGGCCCCGGAGTCCGCACGGCAAAACCCATTCCTCCCCACCACGTCCGCGGCACCCTCGGACCTCGAAGACGACGACGCCCCCACCGCCGAAATCGCCGCCGTCCTAGACCCCACCGACGACGAGGAAGACCTGGCCTCCTTCACCGGCCCGTCCCCCTTCGCCCCGGTAACCCCAGAACCAACCGAGGACCACCCCACCCCCCTCATCGGCCTACCCTCACCCGCCGGCAGCCCCAACACCTCCGCCGACAGCCAGCCCGCGCCCATCGACTCCCGCGCGGCCTCCGCTGGCCTGTCATCTCCCGAAGCCCGCTCCAGCACCCCCACGGACGGCGAGCCGACCGTCCACCCCAACCAAACCGTCAGCCACCCGGCGGAGCCCACTGACCAGGGCCCCGCCAACCGCGTCGACACCTCACACGACCACCTCGACGACACCAGGTCACGCCCCGGTGCCCCCATGGCTGGAGCGCCCGGGCACGCAACAGCTGACGAGGCTGCTCCCGAGCGAGCTGACGAGGCGGCGCAGTACGGCGATGGGTTGGACGACACCGGCGTACCTAGCGCGCAGTACGGCGAGGGGGCGGACGACGCCGTACCTGGTGCGCAGTTTGATGAGTCCGAGGACGATCTCACGGCAGAGATCCCGGTTGTGTCAGACGAGCCGCCGGCGGACGAGCAGTCCGCGGCGGAGGCCGCTGCTGGGCAGATTGTGTCGGCTGAGCCTGCGTTGCGGTTCAGCGTGCGGGTGGATCCGGATGCTGAAGAGGATGAGGTCTTCGGTACGGCACCGGCCGCTACAGCTCAGGTTGAGCCTCACCCTCAACCGCAGCCCTGGCCCCAACCCCACCCCGAGCCGTGGCCACAACCCGACCCCCACCCGGCCCCCTGGCCCCAGCCCGGCCCGCACCCCGAGCCCACGCCAGGTCCTGGCCCAACACCCGGCCCGCAGCCGACCCCCGAGCCCCAGCCGACTCCGGGCCCCGAGCCGACGCGCCCCGAGCCGACGCCTCAGCCTGAGCCGACGCCCGGGCCGATCCCGGGTCCCGGTCCGGAGCCCGAGCCATGGCCCGAACCCGAGCCCCAACCCACGCCGGAACCAACTCCGGAGCCCACCCCACAACCGGAGCCCGAGCCTGAGCCTGGCCCCTGGCCAGAACCCGAGCCACAGCCCGAGCCCACTCCCGAGCCGATGCCGTGGCCGGAGCCCGAGCCGTCCCCGCAGCCGGACCCCATGCCCCGCCCCGAGCCCACCACCCACGTGGCGCCGGCAGCTCACCACGACCCGCTGAACACCCACCCAGCCGACAACCGCCCGCCTGCCCAGGCGGCCCGCACCGAGTCGCCGTACGACGCGAGGCAGGCGGTCGCACCGTACGACGACGCACCACAGACGACCCACCGCGAGTCGGCGTACGGCGACGCGAGGGCTGACGCAGGGCACGACGACGCGGCGCAGACGACCCATCGCGAGTCGGCTTACCGCGACGCGATGACGGACGCGCCGTACGACGACGCGGCGCAGGCGACCCGGCGCGAGTCGGACTACGGCGACGCGAGGCAACTGGGCGCGCCGCAGGACGGCCGGGCAGGGGCCTCGTACGACGAAGCGAGGCAGGGGTCTCGGCAGGAGCCGCCATTCGGCGACGCGATGCAGGCCAACTCGCCATACGACGAGCGAGCACGGGCAGAGGCGCCGTACGAGGGCGAGGCGCGCCCGGAGGCTCCATACGACGGTGCGACGCAGGCGGGTGACCCGTACGGCGACGTGCAGGCGGACGTGTCGTACGGCGACGCGCGGGCGGACGCGGCATACGACGAGACGCAGGCAGGCGCGCCAAGCGGCGCCGCGGCGCCGGAGTTTTACGACGACGTCGCGCGGGCGGGGCGGCAGGAGTCTGCGTACGACGACGGCGCGCAGGCGGGTCGGCAAGAGACCGCGTACGAGGACGGCGCGCGGGCGGGTCGGCAGGAGACCGCGTACGAGGATGCGGCTCGTCCGGGTCGGCAGGAGTCGGCGTACGAGGATGCGGCGCAGGCGGGTCGGCAGGAGTCCGCTTACGACGACGGCGCGCGGGCGGGTCGGCAGGAGGCGTACGAGGACGCGGCGCGGGCGGGTCGGCAGGAAGCGGAATACGGGGGCGAGGCGGACGAGTTCGGGGCGCCGTATGACGGTGCCGCTGCTCGGCGCGAGGCGGCGTACGGGGCGGCGGAGTTCGCGGGGGCTGGCTTCGGCGCCGATGCGGATGATGACGAGCCGACCAGTTTCATTCCTGTCATAGGGGATGAGCCGGTGGCCGACGTGGCTGCTGCCGTGCGGATGTCTATTCCTGGCCTGGGGCTGGTGGGGGCCGATGGGCCGCGGATTCAGCCGGAGCCGGGGTCGATCGAGGAGGCGATGCGGGCCGAGGTGGAGCGGCCGCGGCCGCGGCCTCGGGCGACGGAGGCGTTCGAGGCGCTGCACGCGTGGTGCCGGGCGCGGACTGCGGTCGTGCCGTCCGGGTTCACGATTCAGGTCCAGGTGCTTGACCCGGCGGCGCCGTCGTACCGGTTCGACCTGGAGCCGCCGGAGGTGGACGATCCGGAGTTCGCTGCCGACAAGCTCAGCGGTCTGCTCGGCGACCTGTGGATCACCGAGGCCGGCGACCAGGGCGGCTGGTTGTTCGCGCGGATCGACGCGGCCGGGCGGACGCTGCGGATCGACCGGTGGTACGACCAGGTGCCCGACTGGTGGGACAACCCGGTGGAGCCGCGGCTCGACGTACACGGCTTGGTACGGCGGCTGTACGACCGCGGTCCCGAGTGGCAGCCGTCGTACCTGGAAAGGCTGTACACGACCGCGAGATAGCGTTGTCCGCATGCTTCTCAGGATCTTCACCGAACCCCAGCAAGGTGCCTCGTACGACGATCTGCTCGCGGTGGCACGCAAAACCGAGGAGAACGGGTTCGACGCGTTCTTCCGCTCGGACCACTACCTGGTGATGGGCGACCACGACGGCCTGCCCGGACCCACCGACTCGTGGATCACGCTCGCCGGCCTGGCCCGGGAGACGAGTCGGATCAAGCTCGGCACGCTGGTCAGCTCGGCCACGTTCCGCAACCCTGGCGTGCTGGCGATCTCGGTGGCGCAGGTCGACCAGATGAGCGGCGGCCGCGCCGAGCTCGGGCTGGGCGCCGGCTGGTTCGAGGCGGAGCACAAGGCGTACGGGCTGGACTTCCCGGACACGCCCGGCCGGTTCGACCTGCTGACCGAGCAGCTGGAGCTGATCACCGGCCTGTGGGACACGCCGGTGGGGGAGAAGTACGACTACGCGGGCAAGCACTACCAGCTGACCGACTCGCCGGCGCTGCCGAAGCCGGTCCAGCAGCCGCACCCGCCGATCATCATCGGCGGCGCGGGCAGGAAGCGTACGCCGTCTCTCGCCGCGCAGCACGCGGCCGAGTTCAATGCCGGGTTCCGCTCGGTCGAGGAGACCGAGACGCTGTTCAAGCGCGTCCGTGCCGCCTGTGACGCGATCGGCCGCGACCCGCAGACGCTGGCCCTGTCCACCGCCCACACCGTCGTGGTCGGCAAGGACGACGCCCAGGTCAAGCAACGCGCCGCCGCCATCGGCCGCGACGTCGAAGACCTCAAGCAGAACGCCATCGCCGGCACCCCCGCCGAGGTCGTCGACCGCCTCGGCCAGTTCGCCGCCGCCGGCTCCCAACGCCAGTACGTCCAGATCATGGACCTCCAAGACCTCACCCACCTCGACCTCATCGCCGCCGAGGTCCTCCCGCAGGTGTCCTGAGCACAAGTCGGAATAGCCCGAACGTTATTCCGAGTTAGACTGACTAAGTCGGAATAACGCCGACGCAGTTCCGACTTGGAGGCAGTCCGGTGACGCCCGCGCGAATCGACAGCCCGGATCCGGAGAGAAGTGGTTCGGATCCGGGCTGGCCGGCGCACGTGCCCGACGTCCGGCCGTGGCGCCAGCGCACCCGAGGCGGTACGGCGGCCGACCGCAGGCTCACCGAAGTCGTGGCGATGCGACCGCCGTTGATCGGGGATCGCGACGTACGGCTGAGTCCGGAGTTGGCAGCCGTCATGGAAGCGTGTGTGATCGAGATTGCCGCGCTCGACCACTCGCACGGTGCCGAGCTCGGCGTACTCGAGACCCTGCTGCTGCGTACCGAGTCGGTCGCCTCGTCGAAGATCGAGCACATCCACGCCTCGGTCGACGACTTCGCCCGGGCGCTGCACGGCATCAGGTCGAACCCGTCGGCGACGTCGATGGTCGCGTCGACAGCTGCGCTGGCCGCCCTGGTCGGTTCGGTCGACGACGGCAAGGACATCGAGGTCGCGATGATCCTGATGGCTCACCTGGCCCTGATGGTCGACGATCCGCACGAGCATGCGTACGCCGGCCGGTTCCGCGACATGCAGAACTGGATCGGCGGCAGCGACCACTCACCGCGGAACGCGGTCTACGTGCCACCGCCGCCGGAGACGGTCAATGAGTACGTGGCCGACCTGGTGAAGTTCGGCAACCGCACGGACCTGCCGGTGCTCGCCCAAGCCGCGATCCTGCACGCGCAGTTCGAGTCCGTCCATCCGTTCACCGACGGCAACGGCCGGATCGGCCGCGCGCTCATCAACACGGTGCTGCGCCGCCGCGGGGCCACCCGGCGCGTCGTCGTCCCGCTGGCCTCCGCGCTCGTGGCGCGGCGCGACGACTACTTCGACGTCCTGAGTGCCTATCGCGAGGGCCGTGTCGAGCCGATCATCCGGTCGTTCACCGCGGCATCGGCCGTCGCCGCGCGGGAGTCGCGGGTGAGTGCGGCCCGGATCGCCGAGCTGCCGTCCGTCTGGCGAGAGAAGGTGGCTGGCCGGCGTGGCAGTGCGGCGTCCCGCCTGCTCGACGGCCTGATCGCGGCGCCGATCTTCTCGGCGAGCGAGGCCGAGGAAACCATCGGTGGCGCAACAAGCAGTGTGTACGCCGGGATCGAGCGGCTGCATGAGGCAGGGATCATCCGTCCGCTGACGGACCGGACGCGAAACCAGGTCTGGGGAGCGGCGGATCTGCTGGACGAACTGGACGACCTGGCGGCCCGGATCGAAGCGGCGATGCGCTGACCGCGTCTTCAGCCCGCGGGTTGTCCACAGGAGGGATGTTGGGGTGCTGGGGTGGCTCGATGTCGTGTATCTTGATGTCGAGAGAGTTTGTCGGGTGAGGTTAGGGGAGCCTGATCTCGCGGCCGGGTGCGAGGCTCGGCAGGATGGGCACAGGAACTGGACCGGATAGAGGAGCAGGTTGATGGCGAGCGTCGACAGCTTCGGTGCCAAGGGGGCACTCGAGGTCAACGGACAGTCGTACGAGATCTTCAGGTTGGCGGGTATCGAGGGCGCGGACACGCTGCCGTACTCGCTCAAGGTGCTGCTGGAGAACCTGCTGCGCACCGAGGACGGTGCGAACATCACCGCCGAGCACATCTCCAAGCTCGGCAACTGGGACCAGAACGCGGCGCCCGACACCGAGATCCAGTTCACCCCGGCCCGGGTGATCATGCAGGACTTCACCGGTGTCCCGTGCGTGGTCGACCTGGCCACGATGCGCGAGGCGGTCGCCGAGCTCGGGGGCGACCCGACCAAGATCAACCCGCTGGCTCCGGCCGAGCTGGTCATCGACCACTCGGTCATCATCGACGTGTTCGGCCGGCAGGACGCGTTCGAGCGCAACGTCGAGCTCGAGTACGAGCGCAACCGTGAGCGCTACCAGTTCCTTCGCTGGGGCCAGACCGCCTTCGACGAGTTCAAGGTGGTCCCGCCCGGCACCGGCATCGTGCACCAGGTGAACATCGAGCACCTGGCCCGGACCGTGATGGTCCGCAACGGCCAGGCGTACCCGGACACCTGTGTCGGCACCGACAGCCACACCACGATGGTCAACGGCCTGGGCGTACTGGGCTGGGGCGTCGGCGGGATCGAGGCCGAGGCGGCCATGCTCGGCCAGCCGGTGTCGATGCTGATCCCGAAGGTGGTCGGCTTCAAGCTGACCGGCGCGGTCCCGGCCGGCGCGACCGCGACCGACGTCGTGCTGACCATCACCCAGATGCTGCGCAAGCACGGTGTGGTCGGCAAGTTCGTCGAGTTCTACGGCGACGGCGTGGCCGCGGTGCCACTGGCGAACCGGGCCACCATCGGCAACATGAGCCCGGAGTTCGGCTCCACCTGCGCGATCTTCCCGATCGACGACGTCACGCTGGACTACCTGCGGCTGACCGGCCGCTCCGACGCCGACGTCGCGCTGGTCGAGGCGTACAGCAAGGAGCAGGGCCTCTGGCACAACCCGGCGATCGAGCCGCGCTACTCGGAGTACCTCGAGCTCGACCTCTCGACCGTCGTCCCGTCGATCGCGGGCCCGAAGCGGCCGCAGGACCGGGTCGAGCTGAGCGAGGCCAAGGAGGCCTTCCGCGGTGCGCTGACCGACTACGCGACCGAGGAGCTGGACGTCGACCCGTCGGAGACCGGGAGCTTCCCGGCCAGCGACGCGCCGAACGGCCACGGCGCCAACGTCAACGACGAGCCGCACGTGCCGCACGGCAGCGACGGGCGCCCGTCGATGAAGACCACGGTCAGTCTGGACGGCCAGGAGATCGAGCTCGACCACGGCCACGTCGTGATCGCCAGCATCACCTCCTGCACCAACACCTCGAACCCGTCGGTCATGCTGGCCGCCGCGCTGCTGGCCAAGAACGCGGTCGACAAGGGCCTGGCGTCGAAGCCGTGGGTGAAGACGTCGCTCGCGCCCGGGTCGAAGGTCGTCACCGACTACTACGAGAAGGCCGGCGTCACGCCGTACCTGGAGAAGCTCGGGTTCCACCTGGTCGGGTACGGGTGCACCACCTGCATCGGCAACTCCGGCCCGCTGCCGGAGCCGATCTCGGCCGGGGTGCAGGAGGCCGACCTGGCGGTCGTCTCGGTGCTGTCCGGCAACCGCAACTTCGAGGGCCGGATCAACCCGGACGTCAAGATGAACTACCTGGCCAGCCCGCCGCTGGTGATCGCCTACGCGCTCGCCGGGACGATGGACTTCGACTTCGAGACCGATGCCCTGGGCAAGGACACTGACGGCAACGACGTGTTCCTGCGCGACATCTGGCCGAGCGCGGACGAGGTGGAGCAGACGATCGCCACTTCGATCAACAAGGAGATGTTCACCAAGGACTACGCCGACGTGTTCGCCGGTGACGAGCGCTGGCAGTCGCTGCCGACGCCGGAGGGCAAGACGTTCGCCTGGGACCCGGAGTCGACGTACGTGCGCAAGCCTCCGTACTTCGAGGGCATGGCGAACGAGCCGGCCCCGGTCACCGACATCGCCGGCGCCCGGGTGCTGGCCAAGCTGGGCGACTCGGTCACCACCGACCACATCTCCCCGGCCGGCTCGATCAAGGCCGACAGCCCGGCAGGCACGTACCTGGCCGAGCACGGTGTCGAGCGCAAGGACTTCAACTCGTACGGGTCGCGGCGCGGCAACCACGAGGTGATGATCCGCGGCACGTTCGCGAACATCCGGCTGCGCAACCAGATCGCGCCGGGCACCGAGGGCGGGTTCACCCGCGACTTCACCCAGGCCGACGCGCCGGTCACCACGATCTACGACGCCGCGCAGGCGTACGCCGAGGCCGGCACGCCGCTCGTGATCCTGGCCGGCAAGGAGTACGGCTCGGGATCGTCGCGCGACTGGGCCGCCAAGGGTACGGCGCTGCTCGGCGCGAAGGCCGTGATCACCGAGTCGTTCGAGCGGATCCACCGGTCGAACCTGATCGGCATGGGCGTGCTCCCGCTGCAGTACCCGGAGGGGGAGACCGCGGAGTCGCTCGGCCTAACCGGCGAGGAGACGTTCGACATCTCCGGCGTGACCGAGCTGAACGACGGCTCGATCCCGCGCACCGTGCACGTCAAGGCGACCTCGCCCGACGGCTCGGAGAAGGAGTTCGACGCGGTGGTCCGGATCGACACCCCAGGTGAGGCCGACTACTACCGCAACGGCGGCATCCTGCAGTACGTCCTGCGGTCCCTGATCGCGGGCTGACGCACCACCTGAGGAGCCGGCCGGGGCGAGCCCGGCCGGCTCTTCGGCATTCTGTCGGCGGTCGCCGCTTTACTGGTGTGCATGACCGACCGGCAGCCACCGCGGGAGATCGTGCTCGAGGCGTGCGCGCAGTACGGCGAGGACGCGGTGATCGACTTCGCGATCGCCGTACTGACCGGTGCGGTGAGCGCGGACGAGGCGTTCACGACCGAGGTCGACAAGCTGAAGTGGTTGGTCGGTCCGACCGTCGGCGGCTGGGCGAAGCTCGATCCGGTCAACTTCTACTGGGCGCGCGTCTGGGCTGCCCGGGTCTTTCTGTACGCCTGGCGTGACGACGCGGTCGACGTCCTGCTGATCGCCGCCGCCGACCCGGCGTGGCGGGTGCGGGAACACGTCGCCCGGGTCACGGCCCAACGGGAGCTCGGCCAGCTGGTCGATGCGCTGCTCCCTGGTCTGACCTACGAGCTGCCCCGAGTGCGCTCGGCCACTGCTCGGGCGGTGGGCGCGGCCGGCGAGGCCGAGCACGCCGAGGCGTTGCAGGGGCTTCTCGACGACCCCGACCACGCCGTCCGCGCCGCCGCCGAGAAGGCTCTCGACCGGCTGGAGTCCCGGCTGGAACGGAATCTCCGCTAGCCGGCAGGCAGAATCGAGTCGCCGAGGAGGCGGCATGAAGTACCTGATGCTGATCTACGGCAACGAGGACGTCTGGAACAGCCTGGCGCCAGAGGACCTGGATCTGCACATTGCCCCGGTCGTTCTCGACGGTGGGATGCGCCTGCTCGACGATCTCGGCCTGGCCGGCAAGGAGGCGATCGAGCTCACGCCGATCCGGGTGATCCAAACGCCTGCGGCGACGCACCTCCGCTATCGGGTGCTCGGGCGAGCGCCGCTCGTCCCCGACGACCGGGGTATGTAACCCATTGGCCACCTGGAAGTCAGCCTCCGCACATCATTGACGGGAACGGTCGGGCGCATGGAGACCTCCCGTAGATCCGTCCTGAAAGCCGGTCTGGCTTCCACTGCGGCCGTCGCCGGCCTGACCCCCGCCCTCGCCACCTCGACCACCGCCGCCGCGACGCCGGTCCGGCAGAACCCGTTCACCCTCGGCATCGCCAGCGGCGACCCGTGGCCGGACGGGTTCGTGCTGTGGACCCGCCTCGCCGTCGACCCGGTCGCGCCGGACGGCCTCGGCGGCATGCCGAGCCGCGCGTACGCGGTGCAGTGGCAGGTCGCCACCGACTCGCGCTTCCACCGCGTCGTCAAGGCCGGCGTCGCGGTCGCCCGGCCGGAGCACGCGCACGCGATCCATGTCACCGTGCAGGGCCTCGAGCCCGGTCGTGAGTACTACTACCGCTTCCGCGCCGAGGGCCACGTGTCTTCCACCGGGCGGACCCTGACCTCACCGGCTCGCGGTACGACGCCGCGCGAACTGTCGATGTCGTTCGTCTCGTGCTCCCAGTTCGAGCACGGCTGGTTCACGGCGTACCGGCGGCTCGCCCAGGACCACCCGGACCTCGTGCTCCACCTGGGCGACTACCAGTACGAGTACACCAAGGGCGCGTACGTCGCTCCCGGCGGCAACGTCCGTGATCACGACGGACCCGAGACCACCGACCTGGCGTCGTACCGGCAGCGGCACGCGCAGTACAAGACCGACCCCGACCTGCAGGCCGCGCACGCGGTCGCGCCGTGGCTGGTGGTGTGGGACGACCACGAGCTCGACAACAACTGGGCCGACGAGGTCCCGGAGCGGGCCGAGGACGGCTTCCTGGCTCGCCGCGCGGCCGCATTCCAGGCGTACTACGAGAACATGCCGCTGCGCGCCTCGTCGAAGCCGCGCGGGATCGACATGCAGCTCTTCCGCCGGGTGAAGTGGGGTGAGCTGGCAACGTTCCACATGCTCGACACCCGCCAGTACCGCGACGACCAGGGCTGCGGCGACGGCTACAAGGACTGCCCCGCCGCCGTCGACCCGAAGCGGTCGATCACCGGCGACCGGCAGGAGAAGTGGCTGATCGACGGCTTCCGCAGGTCCGAGGCGCGCTGGGACATCCTCGGCCAGCAGGTGTTCTTCGCGCAGCGCGACAACAACTCCGGCCCGCTGAAGGTGACCTCGATGGACTCCTGGGACGGGTACGTCGCCTCCCGCGACCGCATCACCCGCGGCTGGGTCGACGCCCGGGTGCGGAACCCCGTCGTACTCACCGGCGACGTGCACGCCCACTGGGCCTCGGACCTGAAGCTCGACTACGACGACCCGACGTCGCGCACCGTCGGCTCGGAGCTCGTCTGCTCGTCGATCACGAGCGGCGGCAACGGCGCCGACTCCGCGACGGGCTCACACCCGTGGTTCGCCTGGAACCCGCACCTCCGCTTCCAGAACAACCTCCGCGGCTACGTGAACACCACGATCACCCGTGAGTCGCTGGTCGCCGACTTCCGCACCGTCCGCGCGGTGCAGACGAAGGACGCCGAGGTCTTCACCCGAGCCCAGTTCACCATCGAAGACCGCAACCCCGGCCTCAACCTCACCGCCGACAACCCACCGGCCCCCGCCGCCGCCCGCACTCTTGCCGGCGCCGCCGAGGACACAGTCGCCTGGGAAACCGCCCGCCCGTAACACCCCAGCCAAACCCGTTGGTGAGCCCGGGAAAGCCGGGCTCAGCCAACCCGGGGGGGGGAACCCCAAGGGGGGGGGGGGGTTTTGGGGGGGTTTTGTGGGGTGGGGTGTTGTTTTTTTTCTTGGTTTTGGGGGGGTTGGGGGGGGTGGTTTTGGTGGTTTTTTTGGTGGGTTTTTTGTTTGACCCG
>NZ_JBFAHB010000035.1:0-92900 GCF_040653975.1 Kribbella sp. NPDC050820 | reverse complement strand
GATCGAGCCGTCCACTGTCTACATCGACGCTCGTGCGCACCTCCCGCACGAGGGTGGAAAGCACCAAACGGCAGCTACCCGCACCCGCACACCACGCATGCGGCAGCGGCACCACGCCGTACCCGAAAAGACAATGTGACGAAGCCGCCGCGCCGGATTGCTGGGCGAGGGGGTGAGTGAAGCCTTACCGTGATTCCCTGGGCCGTCCCTGCGGGGCCCTGGCCACTCCGGATGAAGGGGTCAGATGAGCGCTTTTCAGGACATGGGATCGCTGCTGCTGGTGCGCGGCGCCGACGAGCTCGACCACGCGGGCGGCAGCCTGTACGTCCACCTCCACCGCGTCGCCAAGCGCCTGACCACCCTCGGCGCGTCCGACACCCTGGTGCTGGCCGGCCTCGCGCATGCGGCGTACGGAACCGATGGGTTCCCCACCCACCTGTTCGACTGGCAGCAGGAACGTCCCGTCCTGGAAGCGGTCATCGGCCCTGAGGCCGAGCTGATCGTCTACCGCTACGGCTCCTGCGAACGCGAGACCACCTGGCGCGACCTGGCCGAGCACCACACGGTCACCGACCGCTTCACCGGCACCTCCGAGGAGCTGTCCGGCGCCGACCTCCGCGACTTCGTCGACCTTACAATCGTCAACGAACTAGACGTCCTCGACCACGCCCCAGCCCTGGAACCCACTCTCCGCCCATTCCTCCAGGACCAAATCCCCCGCTGGCAATCCCTCGCCTCCCCCACCGTCCTAACCGAAGCCACCCGCCTCCTCCACCTCTGACCCCCACCCAACCTCAAACCGCGGGCGCCGCGGAGTGCCGCATGCGCCGCGGGCTACAGGTTGCCGCGGGTGCCGCAGGCCGCGAGGGGTGCCGCAGGCACCACGGACTGCGGGTGCCGCGGGGTGCCACAGGCGCGCGGGCTGCGCGGAGTGCCTGGCACCGCGGGCTACAGGATGCTGCGAGTGCCGCAGGCTGCGCGGGGTGCCGCAGGCGCCGCGGGCTGCGAGTGCCGCAGGCTGCGCGGGTGCCGCAGGCGCCGCGGGCTGCGAGTGCCGCGGGTGCCGCAGGCTGCGCGGAGTGCCACAGGCACCGCGGGCGGACTGCCTGCCGAGAGCTGCGCGGAGTACCGGGCACCACGGACTGCGCGGAGTGCCACAGGCACCGCGGACTGCCTGCCGAGAGCTGCGCGGGGTACCGCCGCCGGCACCGCGGACTGCGTGCCGCGGGCTGCGGGGAGTGCCGCAGGCGCCGCGGGCCATAGGGTGCCGCGGGCTGCGGGGTGCCGCAGGCTGCGGGGTGCCGCAGGCGCTGCGGGCTACAAGGTGCTGCGGGCTGCGGATGTTGCCGGGGATGGGGGGCGTGCGCTCGTGGTGGTGGGGTTGAACAGGATATTTGCTGTTCAGGGCCTCGGGTTCCCGTGGGCGGCCATCGGAGTTGGCGTGGTGGGGCAGTAGTTGGCCTGGGTGGGGGCAGGTAGTTGCCAGGGGCGTTGCTGGAAAACCGGTGGTGGGCGACGGATGATCGAGGCATGGCCCGGTATGAAGTGGTTGCGCGCGCGAAGACCGACCGACGACTGTCCGACACCGACTACATCACCCTTGCGCTGAAGTCGCACTCGCTCGACAAGGGCATGCGCTTCCAGCGGATCGAGGACCTGCCCGACGGGACGATCGCGGTCGTACTGCAGCACAAGCTGTCGCCCCGCAAGCACGACGCCGCCTGCACCATGGCGAACCGCAGTCTCGCCCAACTCGGCATCCCAGCCAGCCAGGTCCAGCAGATCGACCTCCTCCGCCTGTCCCGCAAAGGCCGAGTCCTCGTCCGCTCCTGGCACACCCCGCCGCCTCCCGGCGACCCATCCGGCGACCGCGAACCCCGCCGCCCATCCCCCAACCCACCCCACCTCACGATCGCCCTCGACCTCCCCGACCGCTGACCCGCCGAGTTGTCAATCCAGGTCGGAATCTGAGGCCTTCGACGACCTTTATCGACAACTCGGCGCCCGAACCCACCCCGGACGTGCCGTGTAGGCCGACCCCCGTACGCCTCACGATTTCCGCGACCGCTGACCCCGCCGAGTCGTCAATCCAGGTCGGAAACTGAGACCTTCGACGACCTTTATCGCGACAACTCGGCGCCCGAACCCAGCCGTATCGGGAGCGCCCTGCGCGGGTGCGCCCCACCTCACGATCGACCTCCCCGACGGCTGACCCCGATCGAGTTGTCAATCCAGGTCGGAAACTGAGCCCTTCGACGACCCTTATCGACAACGCGGCGCCCGAACCCACCCCACCTCACCATCGCCCTCGACGTCCCCGACCGGTGAACCCGCCGAGTTGTCAATCCAGGTTGGAAACTGGGGCCTTCGACGACCCTTGTCGACAACTCGGCGCCCGGACCCCGCCCCACCTCACGATCGCCCTCGACCTCCCCGAGCGCTGAACCCGCCGAGTTGTCAATCCAGGTTGGAAACTGGGGCCTTCGACGACCGTTATCGACAACTCGGCGTCCGGAATCGGGGGGTGTGGATAAGCGGCGACGGGGGTTGGGGGGATTGGGGGATCGTGGTGGGGTGGAGGATCGGGTTGGAGGGCTGGTTAGTGCTGCGGGTGCGGGGGGTGTTGGGGTCTCTCGTGGGATGTTGCGGGGTAGGCGGTATCGGCGGGTGCTCGGGTCGGTGTACGTTGCTGCCGGCGTAGCGGTGAGCCTTCGGCTTAGGGCGGAGGCTGCGCTCTTGATCGCGCCGGGCGGCGTGCTGAGTCATCACACTGCGCTGGCGTTGTGGGGTGCGTCGGGGCCGGCTGACGAGCGGGTGCATGTCAGTGTTCGGCAGGACCCGACGCGTTCTGCGCCTCGGGTTCGCGGTCTGGTGGCGCACCAGGTGCGGGAGCTCGATCGATGGACGGTCAACGGCTTGCCGGTGACGTCGCCCGAGCGGACGTTCCTGGATCTCGCCGGCGGTAGCGATCTCACCTCGCTCGTCATCGCGGGCGACTCGCTGGTACGTCGTACGCCGGCAACTCCTGAGTCGTTGTCGGCATTGGCCGAGTCGACTGTCGGCGCGCGGGGAATCCGGCTGGCGCGGCAGGCGGCGAGACTCGTCCGGGCCGGAGTTGACTCTCCGATGGAGACCCACCTTCGACTGCTACTCGTACTCGCCGGACTGCCCGAGCCCACCGTCGGGCACGTCGTCCTCGACTCCGACGGCGGCTGGCTCGCGGCGCCCGACCTGGCATACCCGGAGCTCGAGATCGCCATCGAGTACGACGGCGCCCACCACCTCACCGATGCCGTGCAGTGGCAACGCGACATCCGCCGGCGGGAGAACCTCGAACGCGCCGGCTGGCTCGTCCGGGTGGTCACCGCCCGGGACCTCCTCGCCGCTCCCAACACCGTCATCGCCCGCATCACCACCGACCTCCGCGCCCGCCACCACCCCCACCGCGCGGCGTGACCTCAGAGCGAAAGCGGCCGCCCAGTTGTCAACATTGGCGCAAAATCACCGCGATTCCCAACCAAAATCGACAACTCGACGGCCAGCAGCCGGGTCGGAGGGGGTTAGGGGGTGAAGACTTCGAAGGGGGCGGCGTATTTGGTGCCTAGGCGGGTGCCGGTGGTTCGGGAGATGCCTTCGAGGAACTCGGTGGGGTCGAAGTCGTAGCCGAGGCCTTCGATGTAGGCCTTGTGGGCGCGGAGCGACTCGACGCCGACGTCGAAGGTGTCGGTGGTGTCGACGGCGTGCCGGCCGGTGGGTGAGCCGGAGGCCCAGACCTGGCGTACGCCGTTCCACTTCTCCCCCGCGTCCGGGAAGATCCACCGGTTGGCCGCGTCCCGGACCGCGTCCAGGGTGGCGCGGCCGGTGTTGATGTGGTCGGCCTGGTTCAGCAGTACGTCGCCGTCCCAGGTGTCGCGGAGGTTGTTGGTGATCACGATCTCCGGCTGGTGCCGCCGGATCACGGAGGTGATCAGGCGGCGGAGCGCGACGCCGTACTCGATCGTGCCGTCGGGCTGGCCGAGGAACTCGACCGCCGACACGCCGACGATCCGCGCCGACTCGATCTGCTCGGCCTCGCGCAGCGGGCCGCACTCGTCCGGCGCCACGCCGTCGATGCCGGCCTCACCGGAGGTCAGCATGCAGTACACGACCTCCTTGCCCTGCCTGGTCCATCGAGCGACCGCGGCGGCCGACCCGAACTCCAGGTCGTCCGGGTGCGCGACGATCGCCAGCGCCTTCTGCCAGTCCTCGGCTACTGCGTCCAGTTTCTCCACACCGGTCATGCCCGCAGGCTAGCCGAAGACCTGCCGGCTGTAAGGGTTCGAAAAGGCACGGTTGGGGTCCAAGCGGTCGCGTACGGCGAGGAAGTCGTCGAACCGTGGATACCGGGCACGCAGGTCGTCCGCGGTCAACGTGTGCAGCTTTCCCCAGTGCGGCCGGCCGTCGTACTCGGCGACGATCCGCTCGAAGGCGCGGAAGTACTCGGCGTGCTCGAGCCGGTGGTACTGGTGGATGGCGATGTAGGCGGTGTCGCGGCCGTGGGCGGTCGACAGCCAGATGTCGTCCGCAGCGGCCACCCGGATCTCGATCGGGAACGGGTAGTGCGTTCCCGAAGCGTCGATCCAGGCCCGGAGCCGGCGGATCACCTCGACCACGTGCTCCCGCGGTACGGCGTACTCCGACTCGCGGAAGACCACGTTGCGTTCGGAGCAGAACACCTTGTACGACGCGTCGACGTACTCCCGGGCCGACAGTGCGCGGGACGCGACCCGGTTGATCCGCGGCACCAGCCCGGGTCGGCGGGTCGCCAGCCGGTTGGTCAGCTCGAACACCTTGTTGGACAGCAGTTCGTCGTCGACCCAGCCGCGGATCCAGCTGACCGGGGAGGCGCCGACGCCGGCCGCGACCCGGTTGTTCCGCTTGGTGAGCGCGATGTCGGTGTGCGGGAACCAGTAGAACTCGAAGTGGTCGTTGCCGTCGGCAAGCTCATCGAAGCCGTCCAGCACTTCGGGCAGCGGCAGCGGCATCTCCTGTGCCCGCAGCAGGAACGCCGGCACGCACTGCAGGGTCAGCGAGGTGATCACGCCGAGCGCGCCGACCGAGATCCGGGCCGCGTCGAAGACGTCCGCGTTCTCCTCCGCGGAGCAGTGCAGGACCGACCCGTCGGCGGTGACCAGCTCGAGCCCGACCACCTGGGTGGCGAGGCCGCCGAGCCGTACGCCGGTGCCGTGCGTGCCGGTGGAGATCGCGCCGGAGATGGTCTGCTTGTCGATGTCGCCGAGGTTCGCCATCGCCAGGTCGAAGGCCGCCAGCCCGGCGTTCAGCTTGCGCAGGCCGGTGCCGGCGCCGACCGTGACGAGGCCGGACGCCTTGTCCGCATTGGTGATCGAGGACAGCCCGTCGAGCCGGATCATCACCTGCTCGGGCACCGAGCAGCCGGTGAACGAGTGGCCGGAACCGACTGCCTTGAGCTTCTTGCCCTGCTCGGCGGCGGCCTTGACCGCGGCCGCGAGCTCGTCGGCGGACGCTGGGCGGAGCAGCTCCACGCCGGTCGCCGACTCGGTGCCGGCCCAGTTCCGCCAGGTGCTCATCCGAAGTTCTTCCCCTCGCCCCGATACGTCGCGAGCGCGGTCAGCTCGTCACCGTCGATCGCGTGCACGACATCGAACCGCTCCAGCATCTCGCCCGCCTTCGCGTACCGCATCCACACCCGGTCCCCGAGCCGCAGCGTGTCGGCCGACTTCCCCTGGACCGGAGTCTGCACTTCGCCGGCGCCTTCGGTCCCGAGCAGCTTCAATCCGGCCGGCCAGGTCGGCAACGGCAGCCGCGACTTCTTCGCCGGACCGGACGCCACGTACCCGCCGCCGAAGAGCGTGGCGATCCGCGGCGCCGGCCGCCGTACGACGTCCAGCGCGAAGAAGACCGCGGGCGCCGGCTGGAAGACGTCGTACTTGTCGAAGAGGGTCGGGCCGTAGAGACCGGAGCCGGCGGTGACCTCGGTGACGACCGGATCAGCGCTGCTGACCTCGAGGCTGCCGGTGCCGCCGCTGTTCACGAGCCGCAGCGGGGCGAACTGCTTGAGGGCATCGACCACGGCGCCGCGACGGTCGGCCAGCTCGGCCGCCGAGCGGCGCTTCACCCAGCGGACGGCCGGCGACGTGTCCGGGAGGCCGGCGATCTGCGCCTCGTAGAACATCACTCCGACCAACTCGAAGGCGTCGTCGGCGACCACCTTGCGGGCGAGCCCGGCGACCTCGGCCGGCGTCCGGAGCGGGGAACGCCGGACCCCGAGATGCTGCCCGAGGACGCGCAGCGACGCGTCCACGTCGAGGCAGACCTGGATCCGGGCGCCGCCGGCGGTGACGGACTTGATGAACGCCAGGTGCTCGGGTGAGTCGATCATCAGCGTGATCCGCGCGGCCGCCTCGGGATCCTCGGCCAGCGAGCGCAGCGCGGTCCGGTGGGTGGTCGGGTAACCGAGCAGGATGTCGTCGACACCGTTGCCGGCCAGCCAGAGCGCCTCGGGCAGCGAGTAGCTCATCACGCCGTGGAACCCGGGCCGCTCCAGCGCGGCCGCGATCAGCGCGCGGCAGCGGACCGACTTCGAGGCGATCCGGATCGGTGTCCCCCCGGCGCGGCGGACCAGGTCGTCCGCATTCCGCCGGAACGCGGCCAGGTCGACCACCGCGTACGGCGCGTCGAGGTCCGCGGTGTGGCGGGCATACCGGTCGAAGTCACCCATAACGGGAGTGTAAGACAACAAATACTGAAAGGTAATAAAACTTCTGTTACGGGACATCGATGACAGCTTGCAGCGCCTGTACGACGTCGTGCGCCCAGTCGGACTGCTTGTCGGGCTCAGCGGACGCGGCGGCGAGCAGGGCGACCGTGGAGCCTTGCACCACGGACACATCGACGTACTGCTCCGCCTCGTCGCCCCCATAGCGCCGTACTCCGGCTGCTGCGCTGTCCTCCGACCACAGCTGCTTCACGCTGAGGTCGCCGCCGTCGCCGCAGGCTGCCATGCGCGCCTGGTAACCAGCGCGGTACGCCGTCGCCTTGTCAGCAGCCGTGAACCGCAGGAGGAGCGCTGTGCCGGGCTTGTCGTCCGCTGTGCGGTAGGCGCCTTGCAGTGCGTACTGCGGCACCGGCAACGACCCGGACGGCAGCTGACCGGCGCAGCCGACCGGCAACGCTTCATACGCAGCCTGGTGCGGCTCACGTCGACGGGTCCACGTGTCGTTGCCCAGGAAGCCGACCTCCGCACCGCCGGGGTCGACGTACGTCTTCCAGCCCGAGCCAAGCTTGTCGGGCGTCGGCAGGTTGCGTGCAGTGAGCGGTCCAGCGGTGGCCGGCGGCGGAGCCGTCGCCTCCTCCGGCAACTGAGGCGGTACGGCGGCATCCGTCGGCTTGACCGTGCTCAGCGTGTTGGTGGGCACGGGCACGGTCCCACCCACGGTCTCGGGGATGGACGGGGTTGGGGTGGGAGCAGCCTGCGGTGTCTCCTCGCCGCTGCACCCCACCAGCAGCACCGAGAGGACCGCCGCCGCGGCGACTGCCCTCACTTCGGCTGGAAGTGCTGGTAGTCGGGCTTGCTCCAGTACGCGCCCCAGAAGTAGCCCTGGTTGATCAGCGCCTTGGTCGCCGTACTGCTGGCGAAGAGCATGCCGGGACGGACGATGGAGCGGTTGCGGTAGGCGAGGCCGTTCGACGGGTACCAGACGCCGTTGGCGGCCAGGTACGGGTTCTCGACGGTGTTGATGTCGATGGCCCACCCGTACGAGTGCGGCGACAGGGCGTACGGGTTGCCGGTGACCCGGCGGCAGTTGAAGACCGACGTGTTGTCCGCCTCCATCGACTTGATGTCGCTGCCGCCGAACCGGTCCACCCGGCGCATCTGCCGGATCGGGAACTTCGAGGCGAACGTCGAGGTCCAGACCGTGATCATCTTCGACACGGCGGCGTCCCGGACGATCAGCTCACCGCGGTGCACCTTGCCGTCGAAACCCCAGTAGTTGAGCTGGATCAGCCGCAGCGACGACGGCCCGACAGGACAGCCGGACCGGTACGTGTACGGCACCATCGAGGCCGAGACGGCGTACACCTTGGGGTTCAGCGCTGCCTTGACCACGATCGTGGCCAGGCCGGAGTACTCCATCTGTGGCTGCGTCACCCAGCGCGTGACCACACGGACGGTCCGGGTCGCCGGCACGTCGTCCGGCACCCGCAGCCGGAATCTGCCGTAGCTGTCCATCTTCCCGATCGCGAGCAGCCGCCACCTGCCGCTGCCGAGGTAGTCCTGCAGCGCGAGCTCCTTGCCCGGCTCGGCCGGGGTCATCCGGCCGGTGACCGAGGCGCCGGTCAGCGTCGCGTACCACGGCGCCGGGGTGTTGAGGACGATCTTGCGGTCCTGGATGTTGGAGGACTGGTACGGCGAGATCGCCAGCGCGGTCTCGGCCTTGACGCCGATCATGGTCCGGAACGCCCACGTGCCCGGCGTGGCCGAGGTGTAGCTGAACCAGTAGACGCCGCCGGTCGTGGTCCGGGTGGACGCGCGCAGCACCCAGGCGCCGGGGACCCGCTGCCACAGGGTGATGTACGACCCGGTGATCGGCTGGTTGATCCTGCCTGTGAAGACCGTCGGCCGGTCCTCCCAGGACGCGGCGATCGGGTCCAGCGTGATCTCCCACTCCGCGGCCGCCGCCGTCCGCGTCGGCGTGGGCGTCGGAGTTGGCGTCGGCGTCGGCGTCTCGGTTGGGGTCGCAGTTGGAGTTGGAGTGGGCGTCGGCGTGGGCTCCTCGACGGCCGCCGACGACGGCGTTTCCGACGGCGTCGGCTCGTCGTCCGCCGAAGCACTGGGCGCGTGCAAGCCTGCCGCAAGCAGCACCGCCGCCAAACCCACCCCAAGAACCCGCCACGTCATGTGATCGCCCCTCTCCCCTCACCGCAACTTACCCACTAAAGATGCGGTCGAAGAGGAAGACGTCACACAGGACGTGGAAGTTCTGTTATTCCTGCAGTCTTTTCACCGCGGCGTCGATACGCTCGTCGGTGCCGGTCAGCGCCACGCGGACGTGCCGCTCCCCCGCCGTACCGTAGAAGGCTCCCGGGGCGACCAGGATGCCGCGGTCCGCGAGCGCGCCGACCGAGCCGTAGGAGTCGTGGTCCGGGTGCTCGGCCCACAGGTACAGGCCGCCGTTGGACAGGGTGATGACCCAGCCGGCGTCGGTCAGGGCATCGCGCAGTACGGCGCGGCGCCGCAGGTACCGCTCCCGCTGCTTGTCGACGTGGGCGTCGTCCGCGAAGCCGGCCGCCATCGCCGCCTGGATCGGCGACGGCACCATCAGGCCGGCGTGCTTGCGCACGGCAAGAAGCTCCGCGACGACCGTCTCGTCACCGGCCACGAAACCGCCCCGGTAGCCGGCGAGGTTCGACCGCTTCGACAGCGAGTGCACCGCCAGCAGGTTGTCGAAGCTGCCGCCGCACACGTCCGGGTGCAGCACCGACACCGGCCGCGCGTCCCACCCGAACTCGGCGTAGCACTCGTCGCTCACCAGCAGCACGTCGTTCGCCCGTGCCCACTCGACGGCGTGGCGCAGGTCCTCGGGCGAGGTGATCTCACCCGACGGGTTCCGCGGGGAGTTGAGGTAGGCGACCCGCACCGGCCCGTCGTACGTCGTGGGGTCGGCGATCGGAACGCTGGTGGCCCGAGCCAACGCGGCACCGGCCTCGTACGTCGGGTAGGCGAGGTCCGGGATGAGCACGGTGTCGCCGGCGCCGATCCCCAGCAGCGTCGGCAGCAGCATGATCAGCTCCTTGGTGCCGATCACCGGCAGCACGCCGGTCTGCGGGTCCACGCCGGGCACCTCGAGACGCCGGGCCATCCAGTCCACGGCCGCCTGCCGCACGGTCGACGTACCGATCGTGGTCGGGTACGCCGGTGCGTCGGCCGCGTCCGCGAGCGCCTGCTGGATCAGGTCCGGCACCGGGTCCACCGGGCTGCCGATGGACAGGTCCACGATCCCGTCGGGATGGGCGGCCGCCTTCTGCTTGTACGGCGCGAGCTTGTCCCACGGAAAGTCCGGCAACCGGCTGGAGGTCTCGAAGATCACCCCAGCATTCTCTCCTGCCGGCCGGATCGCCGGTCGCCCGGCGCTCGCTCCGCGAGAAACTCGACCGCCTTCTTCACCAGGTCGGGGTCGCGCAGGATGCGCCGGTGCCCCAGCCCGTCGCTCGTCTCCAGGCGAGCGCCCGGCCAGTCGCCGGTGACGTCGACACTGCCCTGGTACGGCGTTTCCGGGTCGGAGCGATCGTGGACGAGCAAGAGCAGCGGCAGCGCGCGGCGCTCGGCGATGGCCGGGATGACCGCGTTCAGATGGAACGAGTCCATCGGGCCGAAGCGCGCCTCGAAACGCCGGAGGAACCCGGCCCGGATCCGCGCTCCGAAGCCGAGGGCCGCCTGCAACTGGTCGAGCCAGTCCGTGAAGTCCGTCGCCGTGGCGATGAAGACCACGCGGTCGACGTCGAGCCCGTCGCGCATCGCCAACGCGGTCGCGGGTGCACCCAGCGAGTGCGCGACCACGCCGTACGCCGGACCTTGTGCGGCGACCACCGTCTTCAGCGAGTCGGCGAGTTCGAGGAGGGTGGACGCGTTCTTACCTTCGCGGCCCGGAGCCGAGTCGCCGTGGCTCCAGGCGTCGTACGTGACCACTCGGAAGCCCGCGTCGACCAGCGGCTTGATGTGGGCGCCGAGCTGCAACCCCCAGCCACCCCACCCGTGCACGAGGTAGACGGTCGGCCCCGCGCCGTACGACCGCCCGCGGATCCCGTCGACGTCGAACGGGGTCGCGGCCGGCAGCTCACCGCGCGGCCGCCGAGCTTTCTCCGGTACGGCGGGGACCCGGAACCACAGCCGGTTGAGCACCCCCGCACCGACGCCCGGCGCGACCCGCTCGAGCAGGCTGAATCCGAATCTAAAGAACCGAACGTTCGTGCTTTTCTTTGCTGCCATGTCGACTACTCCAGATCATCAGGTCAGGGTCAGAGGCGAGCCGCCCGGACGAGCGCCTCGAAGGCGGTACGTGCTCGGTCCTCGGCCTTGGGGTCGGCCAGCAGCCGGCTGGCGTGGTGGTACGAGAGCAGGACGCCGCGGATGTCGAAGGCGTACTGCTCGGGATCGGCGTCGGGGCGGAAGTGGCCCTCGCTGATGCCGGTCCGGAACACGTTGGCGAGCAGGTCGCCGTAGTCGCGCTCGGCGCTCACGACCCGGTCGCGGACCGGGCTCGGCGGCGCGTCGTCGAGCTCGGCGGAGACGCTGGCGAAGAAACATCCACCGGGCAGGGCGAGATCGCCGTTGTCCCAGCGGAGCTTGCGGTCGAAGAGCTCACGCAGGCGCGGCTCACCGCGGGGCGCCTGGAGCGCAGGGCGGACGACGCGCTCGGCGAACAGCTCGGCCGCACGCTCGACCACCGCGACCTGGAGCTGCTCCTTGGAGCGGAAGTGCGCGAACAGGCCGCTCTTCGACAGCTGCATGCGGTCGGCCAGCAGGCCGATGGTGAGACCGCTCAGGCCGGCCGCGCTGACCACCCGCGCGGCCTCGTCCAGCACGGCAGCCCGTGTCTGTTCGCCCTTGCTCACAGCAAAATAAAAGCACGACCGTTCGCTCGGAGCAAGCGATTTGCCGGCGATTCAGCAGGGCTTTCCCGGGTCGACCTTGGCGAGGATCTGGTCGGCGATGGTCTTCAGCTGGACGAGTTGCTCCGGAGTCAGGGCGTCGATGACGAGCTCGCGGACGGTCGTGACGTGACCAGGAGCGGCCGCGACGAGGACGTCGTACCCGGCGTCGGTGATCGTCGCGACGGTGATCCGGCCGTCGTCCTCGGCGGGGCGACGCTCGACGAAGCCGCGCTGCTCGAGGCGCTTGACGACATGGGACAGCCGCGAGAGCGAGCCGTTCGCGAAGCCGGCCAGATCGCTCATCCGCCGCGATCGGCCGGGCGACTCGGACAGCCCGGCGAGCACGAGGTACTCGAAATGGCTCAGCCCGGAGTCGCGCTGGAGCTGGAAGTCGAGCGCGCCGGGAAGCTTGAACATCAGGGCCGCGAACGCCATCCAGCTCGCCAGTTCGTCCTGCTCCAGCCACCGCACCCCGTCGTCCATGAGCACATTTTACGACATTAGTTGACGCTTCAAGTCATCCGGGTCTAGCGTTGAGTTGATTCGTCAACCAATGACTGAGAGTGGGACATGAACGTCTTTCTGTGGATCGTCGCGGGGCTGCTCGCCGCCCTCTTCCTGGGCGCCGGCGTGATGAAGCTGACGCAGGAACGGCGCAAGCTGCTCGCGAACCCGAACATGCAATGGGTCGAGGACTTCTCGCCCGGCACGGTCAAGCTGATCGGCGCCGCCGAGGTGCTCGGCGCGCTCGGCCTGATCCTGCCCGCCGTCCTCGACATCGCCCCGGTCCTGGTCCCGCTCGCCGCGACCGGCCTCGCCGTGCTGATGCTCGGCGCGGCGATCACGCACGCCCGCCGCAAGGAGACGCAGCCGATCGCCATCAACGCCGTCCTGCTGATCCTCGCGCTGCTCGTCGCGGTCTTCCGCTTCGGCCCGAACAGCTTCTAGGCGCGCCAGGTCCACCGGCCCGCGAGCAGGGTCGAGTGGACCGGGAAGGCCCGCAGCTCGTCGATTGCGGCGAGCATCGGGTCGGCGTCGAGTACGACGAGGTCGGCCGGAGCGCCCGCACGCGGAGTCCGGCCGCCGCGGGTCGAGGCGTCCAGCGCAGCGCCAACCGGGATCTCCTGCTCCGGATGCCACGACTCGCGCTCGTCACCTGAACGATGCACAGCAGCCGCCGCCGACAGCCACGGATCGAGCGGCGCCACCGGCGCATCCGACCCCAGCCGCAACTCAGCGCCCGCCGCCAGCAACCCACCGAACGCAAAGGCTCGCCCAGTCCGCCCGGCCCAGTGCCGATCCGCCACGTCGCGATCGTCCAGCGCATGCACCGGCTGCACGCTCGCCGCCACACCCAACTCGCGGAACCGCGGGAAGTCCTCCGGCGCGAGCAACTGCGCGTGCTCGATCGTCCCGGCGCAGCCGACCTTCTCGAACGCGTCGAGCGCCAGCCGGTTCGCGTGGTCCCCGATCGCGTGGATCGCACTCGTGATCCCGTGGTCGAAGGCCCGTTGCATCAGCGGCACCAGCACCTCCGGCGGTACGACGAGCAGCCCGTAGGCGTCCTCAGCCATCCCCGGGTACGGATCGTGGCAGTAGGCCGTCCGCGTGTTCAGCGAGCCGTCCGTCATCACCTTCAACGGCCCCATCGTCATCAGGCCACCGGTCTCCGGTACGGCGTCCCCCGACCGCAGTCCCTGTGCGATCGCCCAGTCGAGGTTCTCCGGGTAGACGCTGCACTCGACCCGGAGGACGTCGATCCCGGCCGCGTACCGGTCGCTCCAGACCTCCGTGTTGCGAGCGTTCTCCAGGTCGACGACCCCGACGACGCCGCGGGAGGCCGCCGTACGCGCGGCATCGGCGACCAACTCGCCGACGACGGCCGGAGCGGTCGCCAGCAGCTTCATCACGGGCGCGAACTCCGTCTCGCGCAGCAGACCGCTCGGCCGGTCCACCGCACCGAGCTGCCGCATCGCCGCACTGTTCAGCCAGCCGGAGTGCAGGTCGCCACTGGCGAGCGCGACCGGTACGTCGCCCGACACGTCGTCGAGCAGCGACTTGAGCGGCTGGTCCGGCCAGAGCCCGTCGCGGAACCCGTACCCGAGCAGCGCGCCCCCGGCTGGTGGCGGGTTGGTGGCGAGCCGGTCCCGGACCCGATCCGCGACCTCGCGCGCGGACGTCGTACAGGACAGGTCTAGGTGCTGACGGGACAGGGCCCACTGCTGGAAGTGCACGTGGTGGTCCCACAGCCCGTTCATCAGGTAGCGGCCGTCGAGGTCGACCACCTCCGCGCCGTCGGGCTCGGCGGACCCGATGGACGCGATCGTTCCGGCGGAGATCAGCATGTCGACCGGATCGGCCGGCGCGCCGTCGCGGACCAGGCGGGCGTTGCGGAGCAGCAGGTCGGCAGAAGTCATGGCCTTACTCTGCAGGGAGACCGCCGACAACGGAACGGAGCCCGGATGTACGTCGCCCCCGACTACGTGGAGCCTGACCTGGACGAGGTGACCCGGCTGATCGAGGCGCAGCCGTTCGCCACGCTCGTGACGGACCAGCCCGACCTGCGGATCGCGCACGTCCCGGTCCAGGTACGGCGGGACGACGGCCTGGAGATCGTCGCCCATGTGGCTGCCCTCGACCCGTTCGCGGAGTCGATCCGGCAGCGCGCCCGGATCCTGATCAGCGTGCTCGGGCCGTCGGTGTACGTGAGCCCGGCGTGGTACGCGACCCGCGGTCTGCCGACGTACAACTTCGTGGCGATCGAACTGCGTGGGCAGGCGGTGCCGCTGGACGACCCGGACGCCGTCCGGGCGCACCTGACCCGGCTCGTCAAGGACCACGAGGAGACGCTCAACCCGAGCGACCCGGACGCGCGCTGGCGAGGCGACGAGTGGGCGCGCGACCGGACGAACGAGTTGCTGCCGGAGCTGCAGGCGTTCACCCTGCGGGTCGATCAGGTGACCGCGAAGGTGAAGCTGGGGCAGAACCGGACCGAAGCCGATCGGGCCAGCACGATGGCAGCCCTGCACGACTCGCCGCGCTCCGACCACCAGGCCGTCGAGGGCTTGATGCGCGCCCGGTACGACGACCAGGGCCGGATGAGATGACGTACGACGTGGCAGTGGTCGGCGCGGGCGCGATGGGGTCGGCGGCTGCGCGGGCGTTGGCGGCTGCCGGGCGCGAGGTCGTCGTACTGGAGCAGTACGAGCTCGGGCATGTGCGTGGCGGGTCGCATGGTGGCACACGGCTGTTCCGGCCGGCAGCGGACAACGCTGAGGTCGCGCAGCTGACCGAGCAGGCGCGTGGGCTGTGGCGGGCGCTGGAGGACGAGTCCGGCGAGACGCTGTTCGAGGTGACCGGTGGGATCGACCACGGAGTCGACGAGGCGGCCGTCGAGACCTTCCGGGCCCTGCACCCGACCGGACAGGTGCTCACAGCAACCGAGGCGGCCGAGCGGTGGCAGGGTATGCGGTTCGAGACTCCGGTGCTCTACCAACCTGGGTCCGGGCGGTTGTACGCCGACCGGACTGTCAGTGCACTGCAGCGAGTGGCGAACGCGGAGTTCCGGGAGCTGTCGCCGGTGCGGGCCTTGCGGGTCCAGGGTGATGTGGTCGAGCTCGACGTACCCGATGGGGCTGTGCAGGCGCGGCAGGTCGTGGTTACGGCCGGTGCGTGGGCGCCGAAGCTGCTGACCGGGCTGGTGCCGTTGCCGCCGTTCCGGGTGACGCAGGAGCAGCCGCGGTTCTTCGAGCCGGTGGCGGACTTCGACTGGCCGTCGTTCGTCCACAGGGGCCGCTACGGGTTGTTCGAACCCGGGTCCGGCGTGAAGGTCGGCCTGCACGCCACCGGTCCGGAGGTCGATCCGGACCAGCGGGACTTCGGAGCCGAGCCGGAACGGGACAAACAGCTGGTGCGGTACGTCGAGGAGTGGTTCCCCGGCCTGGACTTGACCAGGTCGACGGCGATCAGCTGCCTGTACGACAACACGCCCACCGACAACTTCGTGATCGACCGGGTCGGGCCGATCACGGTCGCGGCTGGATTCTGCGGGCAGGGGTTCAAGTTCGTGCCGTTGGTCGGTGAGTTCGTCCGCGGTCTGGTGACGGGCGAGGCGTCGGTTCCGTCGCGCTTCCGGCTGAGCAGCCATGTTGGCTGAGCACCTGGACGGCTTGGCGCTGGTGGATCACCACGTGCACGGGGCCGTCAAAGGACCCCTCGACCGAGCCGGCTTCGAGCAGCTGATCACCGAGTCCGACCGGCCCGTCCCGCTGTGGATGTCGACGTTCGACTCGCAGCTGGGCCTGGCGATCCGCCGGTACTGCGCTCCGCTGCTCGGACTGGCTCCGCACGCAGCACCGGACGAGTATCTGACCGCGCGGTCCCAGGCGGCCGACGTGAACAGCTTGTTCCTGCATGCGGCCGGGGTGAGCGACTACTTGGTCGACACCGGCTACTTGGGTGATGCAGTGACCGGCGTCGACGAGCTGGCGAAGCTCAGTGGTTCCCTCGCGCACGAGGTGGTGCGGCTGGAGGCCGAGCTCGAGTACGTCGCCACGCAGCAGTCCGACGTGGCCGCCGTACCCGATGCGCTGGTAAGGCGTTTGGCGGAGCGGACTGCTAGGGCTGTCGGGCTGAAGAGCATCGTGGCGTATCGGTACGGGTTCGACTTCGACCCGGCCGAGCCGAGTAGCGCCGACGTACTGGCTGCTCTGGATCGGTGGTACTCGGCGGGTGCTGGGCGAGTCGTGGATCCCGTGCTGCTGCGCTGGTTGCTGTGGACCGGCGCGCGACGCGGACTGCCGCTACAGCTACACGTCGGCTTCGGTGACACGGATCTACAACTGCATAGAGCCGATCCGGTGTTGCTGACCGAGTGGCTGCGTCTCGTGGAGCCGCTCGGCACGCAGGTGGTGCTGCTGCACTGCTATCCGTTCCACCGCAACGCGGCATACCTCGCACATGTGTTCCCGCACGTGCACCTGGACCTCGGGCTCACCACCATGTACGTCGGTGCGCGGGCGGCCGCCGTACTGGCCGAGGGGCTGGAGCTGGCGCCGTTCGCGAAGCTGCTCTACTCCTCGGACGCGTGGGGTCCGGCGGAGCTGCACTTCCTCGGCGCCATGTTGTGGCGGCGTGCCGTCGGCTCTGTGCTCGACGGCTTCGTGGCGCAAGGCGACTGGTCTGCGGACGACGCCGTCCGCGTGGCCACGCTGTGGGCCCGGGAGAACGCCGTCCGCCTGTACGGCCTCGATCAGAGGTAGAGGCCGGTCTGGCCGTCCTCGAGGCGGCCGGCGGCGACCGCGTGCAGGTCGCGCTCGCGGAGCAGGATGTAGTCGTCGCCGCGGACCTCGACCTCGGCCCGGTCCTCCGGGTCGAACAGCACCCGGTCGTCCACCTCGACGGTCCGTACGTTGGCCCCGATCGCGACGACCTTCGCCCAGGCCAGCCGGCGGCCCATCTGGGCCGTGGCCGGGATCAGGATGCCCGCCGAGGACTTCCGCTCGCCCTCCTGCTCGAGGGAGACCAGCACCCGGTCGTGCAGCATCCGGATCGGCAGTTTGTCGTCCGAGAGCCGCTTGCGTGGAGTCACCGGCGGCCCACCAGCCGGCGGATCAGCAGCAGCACGGCGACCACGCCGACTGCGGCGCCGCCGACCGCGACGATCTTCTGGGTCCGCAGCTGGCCGCGCTCGTCGAAGACCTGGGCCCTCGCCTGCTCGACCTGCCGCTTGGCAACGTTCCTCGGGTGCGCCCGGTCGACCAGCTCGTCCACGGTCGAGGCCAGGCGCGCGCGGGTGGCGGCGATGTCCGCCTCGATCTGCTCGGCGGTCCGAGCCTGCGTGTCCGGCACCTGTCGACACTCCCTTCGTCTCCTGGACCTGCCCCGGGATGGCCGGGCAGGCCCTGCTGAGTCCATCCTCGCAGGTCATCGCTGCAAGTCGACGACCACCTTGATGTCTTCCGGTTCCCGGGCCAATGCGCTCGGCCACTCCGACAGCGGCACGGTCCGCGTGATCAGCCCCTCCATCCAGGCCTTGTCGGCGGCTTGCAGGAGGTCGACCGCGTCCGCGTAGTGCCGCTTTGCCGCGTTCACCGACCCGACCAGCGCGGCGTTGCGGACGACCAGCTGGCGGTTGAGGGCGTCCAGGGGTACGTCGATGGTCGCCGGACCAGGCGAGATCCCGGTCAGGCACATCACCCCGGCCGGGGCGAGCAGCTTGGCGCAGTCGAACACCACCTGCCCGGCGCCGGTCGCCTCGATCACCACGTCCGGCGTGACGTGCAGGTCAGCCAGGTCGGTGAGATAGGTACCGCCGAGGGCCCGGACCAGCTCGGGCTTGGGGCCTTCCGTGGCCCGGTCCAGCACGTGTACGCCGTACCCGCGCTGCGATGCGATCAGAGCGGCGAGCAGGCCGATCGGACCGGCCCCGGTGACCAGCACCTGCTCGGGTCCGTACCACGAGCGCGACCCGACGCGGTCGACCTGCTCCCACGCCTTGGCGAGGATGCTGGCCGGCTCCACCAGTACGCCGAGGTGTCCGAGCTGCTGCGGGACCGGGGCGGCGAAGTACGGGTCGACTCGCCAGCGTTCGGCGCCGTACCCGTCCATCTCCTTGATGCCGCGCTCGGTGTAGAGGCCGTTGCGGCAGAAGTCCCACTCGCCGCGTGCACAGGCTGGGCAGGGCTCCGGGTCGGGCCGGCGGACCACACCGGCCACCAGGTCGCCGGGACTGAAGCCGGAGCCTTCCGGGGCCTCCAGGACCCGGCCGAGCGACTCGTGGCCGATCACCAGGTGGTCGGAGCCTGGTCTGCCCCGGCCGAACCCGCTGGAGACCAGCTCCACGTCCGTGCCGCAGATCCCGGTGAGCAGTCCCTCGACCAGGATCGAACCGTCCGAGTCCGGCGGCTCCTCCACCTCTCCTACTGCGGCTGAGTCAGCTTTCCCCGTCGTGACTGTCATCGCCCGCATGCGCTCAGGCTAACCGGGTCATGTCGACGGTCACCTCGATTGCGGTCGCCGCGCCGCCGGAGTAGATGCCCTTGAGCGGGGACACGTCGGCGTAGTCGCGGCCGGTGGCCACCCAGACGTGCCGGTGCCCGATCGGGATGTCGTTGGTCGGGTCGAAGCCCCACCACTCCCCGGTCCACGCCTCGATCCACGCATGGCTCTCCCCCACGACTGTCTCGCCCACCGCCGCGTCGGGCTTGGTGTGGAGGTAGCCGGACACATAGCGCGCGGGTACGCCGACCGCCCGCAGCATGGCGAGCGTCAGGTGCGCGTAGTCCTGGCACACGCCCTCTCCGGCCTGCCAGGCGTCGACAGCAGAGGAGTGCACGCCAGTGGTGCCACGCTGGTACTTCAGCCTGTCGTGCACCCACTTCGACACCGCCAGCACGGTCTCCTGCGGCGTTATGCCCTTGCGCAGCGACCGGGCCACCGCAGCGAGCTCACGATGCTTCGGCACGTACGCCGTCCACTCGAGGTACTCGGCGTACCGGTCGAGGTTCTCCTCCGCCCGGATCTGCGTCCACGTGGCGTCGACGGTCGGCGCCGGTTGCTCGGTCGTCTCCACCACCGAGGCGGCAACGACCTTCAGCTCGGTGTGGGGCGTGTGCAGGTCGAAGGAGCTGACCTCAGTGCCCCAGTAGTCCGTGTACTTGTAGGCCCTGGTCGCCGGGACGGTCTCGAGGCGGGCGACCATGAGGTTCTGCCGGTCATCGCTGCGCGGAGTGAGCCGAGCCTCGTTGTAGGACTGTGTCACTGCAGTCGCATAGCGGTAGCCGGTTGTATGGACTACGCGAAGACGCCACTGTGCTCGATTCCTTCCCCGCCCCACCACCCCGGTCACAGGTTCACCTCCGCGTTGTTCCACTCGATCCACGGCACTGCATGGAAGTACTGCCTCGACACTGCCTCGCCGACCTCGCGCACTGTCGTCTGCAATGCCTGCAGCCGGCCAGTGAGGTCGTCCAGCAGCTCGGCCGGTCGCAGGAACTCCAGGTCGCTACGGGCCTTCCCCAGCAGCCGGGATGCCTCCGCACCGGCACCGATCCGGGCAGACGGCCCGTGGTCCAGCTCGACCAGGCAGGACTCAGCCTGTGTCAGCGCGTGGAAGGCCGACCGCGGGAAGAGCCTGTCCATCAGCAGGAACTGCACCACACGCGACGCGTCCAGCGCCCCGCGATACGTCCGCAAGTACGTGTCGTGAGCACCCGCAGAGCGCAGTACGGTCACCCATCCCGGCGACGTCGGCTTGTCGCCCACCCGGGACATCAGCAGTCGCACGATCATGTCGACCCGCTCCACCGACCTGCCGAGCACCAGGAACCGCCAGCCGTCGTCCCGGCTCATCGTGGAGTCCGCCAGCCCGGCGAACATCGCCGCCCGGTTCTCCACGAACGTGAAGAACTCGTGCGGCCCCACCCGGCGAGCAGCCCGCTGCCGCTCGGGTACGGCGTTCCACATGGCGTTGATGCACTGCCACAGCTCGCTGGACACCACCTCGCGCGCCACCCTGGTGTTCTCCCGGGCGCTCCCGATCGAGGACACGATCGAACCGGTCTCCGGCGACATCGCGACCAGCTCGGTCAGCCCCCACACGTCCAGCTGGGTGCCGTCCGGCGGGGTGATGCCCAGGACCGACAGCAGCGTGCGGCTCTCGGTGTCGGCGTCGACTGTCGCGTCCTCGAGCAGCTGATGGACCGACACGTCGAGGATCCGCGCCGTGTCGTCCGCGCGTTCGACGTACCGGCCGATCCAGTACAGCGACTCGGCGTTGCGTGCGAGCATCGTCAGCACCTCCCCATCACTGTTGCTGCTGCTGTTGGGCGATGTTCAGCTCCGGCCCCTGCTCCAGCGTCGAGGCCTCGTCCTTCTTGACCCCGGTCGCGCCCAGCCCGCGGCCGCGCAGCTCGGCGTCCTCGTCGGAGGCTCTGGGCGCCAGCACCCAGGTGTCCTTCGACCCGCCACCCTGCGACGAGTTGACGACCAGACTGCCCTCCGGAATGGCCACCCGGGTCAGTCCGCCCGGCAGCACGAACACGTCGTCGCCGTCGTTCACCGCAAACGGCCGCAGGTCCACATGTCTCGGCTGCAGCCGCTCGCCGACCTTGGTAGGCACAGTGGAGAGCTGTACGACGGGCTGCGCGATCCAGCCGCGTGGATTGGCCTTGATCCGGCGCCGCTGGGCCAGCAGCTCCTTCGGCGAGGCATCCGGCCCGAAGACGATGCCGTACCCACCAGAGCCCTCGACCGGCTTGGTGACGAGCTCGTCCAGCCGGTCCAGCACCTCGGTCTGCTCGTTCGGCAGCCAGCAGCGGTAGGTGTCGACGTTCGGCAGCAGCGGAGTCTCGCCCAGGTAGTACTTCAGGATCTCCGGGAGGTAGGTGTAGATCAGCTTGTCGTCGCCGACGCCGTTGCCGATCGCGTTGGCGATCACCACGTTGCCGGCCCGCGCCGCGTTCACCAGGCCCGCGACACCGAGCACGGAGTCCGGCACGAACTGCACCGGGTCCAGGAAGTCGTCGTCGATCCGCCGGTAGATCACGTCCACCCGCTGCTCGCCCTCGGTGGTGCGCAGGTAGATCACGTTGTTGCGGGCGAGCAGGTCACGCCCCTCGACCAGTTCCACGCCCATCTGGCGGGCCAGCAGCGAGTGCTCGAAGTACGCCGAGTTGTAGACGCCCGGCGTGAGTACGACGACGTTCGGGTCGGTCGCACTCGATGGAGCGGCCGCCCGGAGCGCTCTGAGCAGGTGGACGGCGTAGTCGCCGACCGCACGGACCCGGTGCTTGGCGAACAGGTCCGGGAACACCCTGGTCATCGTCCGGCGGTTCTCCATTACGTACGACACCCCGGACGGGCTGCGCAGGTTGTCCTCCAGCACCCGGAAGTCACCCTGCTCGTCACGCACCACGTCGATCCCGGCCACGTGGATCCGGACCCCGTTCGGCGGCGCGATCCCAGCCGCCTGCCGGTGGAAGTGCTCGCACGAGGTGATCAGCCGCCGCGGCAGCACACCGTCCGCGACGATCTGCTGCGATCCGTAGATGTCGGCCAGGAACGCCTCCAGCGCGCGGACCCGCTGCACGATGCCGCGCTCCAGCCGGGACCACTCCGAGGCCGTGATCACCCGCGGCACCAGGTCCAGCGGGAACGGCCGCTCCTGGCCGGACAGGCTGAAGGTGATGCCCTGGTCGACCAGCGCCCGGTCCAGCGCCTCGGACCGGGCGGTGAGGTCGCCCGGCTGCAGCGGCTTGAGCGAGTCGTGCAGCCGCTTGTACGCCGTCCGGACCCCGTCGACCGGGTCGAACATCTCGTCGTACGCGCCGGCGTGCGGACGCCGCGGGTCGAGGTACCCGTCGAACAGCTGGGGGCCCGCGGGGCGGGACGGTGCGCGGCTCATCTGCGCATCTTCACCCAGGTCGGCCGCGCTCGCACCCGGAACCGTCTCCAGTTATCCCGCACGTAACATTGCGCACAGTCAACCGATCCGTGTGGAGGGCCCTGATGTCCGAACGTCTGTCCGTCGGCGACACCGCACCCGAGTTCACCCTGCCGGATGCCGACGGCAACGAGGTCTCGCTGGCCGGCCTGCGCGGCAGGAACGTGATCGTCTACTTCTACCCGGCCGCGATGACCCCGGGCTGCACCAAGCAGGCCTGCGACTTCCGCGACTCGCTCGACTCGCTGCAGGCCGCCGGGTACGCCGTGCTCGGCATCTCCCCGGACAAGCCGGCGAAGCTGGCCAAGTTCCGCGAGCGGGACGCGGTCACGTTCCCGCTGCTGAGCGACCCGGACAAGCAGGTCCTGACCGCGTACGGCGCGTTCGGCGAGAAGACCATGTACGGCAAGAAGGTCACGGGGGTGATCCGCTCCACCTTCGTCGTCGACCCGGACGGGAAGATCGCGGTCGCGCAGTACAACGTCAAGGCGACCGGCCACGTCGCCAAGCTCCGCCGCGACCTGGGTCTCTGAGTCACCGTGACCGAGCCACCTGGTGGCTCCGGCAGGGGGAAACCTTCGACCGTTTCACGGGACTGGTCTATGGAACGGTCGTTTGAGTCGGCGATCCAGTGTGATTTGGATCACACGCCCATCTCAGCGGACCGCAGCCGGAGCGCTACCGTCGGTGAGTTTTCCAGCGTTCCTGTGAAAGACCGGTACTCCCGCACCCCTCAGCGTCGCGTTGCGGCCGTTCCGGGGGTGTGTCCGGAACCACGGCGATCTTCGCCGTGACCAGCCGAAAGCGGGTAATCTGCGCGCGCAGTCAGCCTCTGGGAGGGAGGGACCTGCCGCGATGGGAAAACATTCCTCTGCGGTGACGCGAAGTAACAACAACCGTCGATCGGTGTACATCACCGCGGTCGGGCTTCTGGTGATCTCGCTGGGCGCCGTGTTCGTGGTCCGGTCCTTCGGATCCGAGTCGGGAGCCGACGGCTTCCTGAGCGGCGGCGGCCAGTCGTGCGACGATCCCACGCAGATCTCGCTGAGCACCACGCCCGAGTTGCAGCCCGCACTCGAGTCGGCGGCCAAGTCGCTGGCCGGCAAGGGCGGCGACGACGGAACTCCGTGTCTGCAGTTCACCATCAGCGCGGCTCCCTCGGCGAAGGTCGCCCAGGACATCGCCGGCAACAGCGACAACCGTCCCGACCTGTGGATCCCGGACTCCTCGCTCTGGGTCGCCCAGGCCGACGACGGCCAGAGCGTGCCGACCGTCGCCGTACCGTCCGTCGCCTCCTCACCGCTGGTGCTGGTCGGACGGAACACCAACTTCGCCGACACCTCGTCCTGGCTGCGTGCGCTCGGCGGCGCCGAGCCGGCTCTGCTGGACCCGTTGAGCACGTCGCCCGGTGCGCTGTCGCTGCTCGCGATCCAGTCGGAGCGGCAGCGGACGTCGGCGTCCGACACCCAGGTTGCGTCGGTCGTCGTACCGCTGGCGCAGCGGCTCGGCTCGATGGCCAAGCCGTACACCGACCCGAACGCCCTGCTCGGCCGCGCCGACCAGGACAGCAGCAAGGTCGTCGTGCCGGTGTCGGAGCAGACGTTCGTGAAGTACCAGGACGACCACCCGGACGCCCAGCTCCGGGCGATCGTGCCGTCCACCGGCACGCTGGTGCTGGACTACCCGGTCGTGGTCACGGCCAAGTCCGAGGCACAGCAGGCGACCGACGCCGCCAAGGCGCTCGCCGCCGAGCTGCTGACCGACGGGTCCGGCCAGGCCCGGGACGACTCGGGCTTCCGGGACGCGCAGCTCAGCCCGCTGAGCGGCGGCCGCGGTGTCGGCGACGTCACCCAGCTGCCGAAGCCGAACGGCGAGACGATCGACAAGACGCTGCTGAACTGGACCCGGCTGTCGCTGTCCACGCACTCGCTCGCGGTGATCGACATCTCCGGCTCGATGGCCGAGAAGGTCGGCGCCAAGACCCGGATGCAGCTCACCATCGAGGCGGCCGGCGGCGGCCTGTCGCTGTTCCCGAACAGCGCCTCGCTCGGCCTGTGGACGTTCTCCACCAAGATCGGCCCGGACGACGCCGACTACAAGGAACTGGTCCCGATCGCGCCGCTGTCGGACCGGCAGCGCAAGAAGATCCTCGACAACCTGAAGATCCAGCGCCCGATCCCGAACGGCAGCACCGGTCTGTACGACACCGCGATCGCCGCGGTCCGGGCGGTCCGCCAGCAGTACGACTCCAGCGCGGTCAACTCGATCCTGCTGTTCACCGACGGCAAGAACGACGACCCGGGCAGCCCCACCCTGCAGCAGACCGTGAAGACCCTGGAGAGCCTGACCGACCCGGCCCGCCCGGTCCGGATCATCGCGCTCGGCATGGGCCCGGAGGCGAACGCCGACGAGCTCCGCGCCCTGGCCAAGGCCACCGGCGGCCAGAGCTACGTCGCCCGCAACCCCGGCGACCTGCGCCAGGTCTTCATCGACGCCCTCCAGAGCCGCTGAGCCCGGTCGCCTCCCCTAGGATGTCCTGCGAAGGGGAGGCGACTCCCTCGGCGAGAGTGGTGGAACGGCAGACACGCCGGCTTTAGGTGCCGGTGCCCCCGGGCGTGCGGGTTCGAGTCCCGCCTCTCGCACCTTGTGGCCCGTCCGTCCCCGGTCGATACTGCGACTGGGGACGACGGGAGGGGGAACGATGGCCGTTCCGGAGCTGGACGAGCTGAAGGCCAAGCTGCAGAGCATGAAAGACGGGCTGGAGACGGTGACCGACCAGGAATGGGCGGGCTACGTCAAGGTCCGGGACATCCTTGCCGGCGCGGACGCCGGCTCGGCGCACCTGGATGGGCTGCGCTGCGCCATGATGGGCATTTTCGAGACATCCGGGGAGCAGGGCACGTTCGGCGAAGCAGACGCCGGCGCCGTCCAGCGGTTCGCGAACCTCGGCGAATGACCGGCCGGCTGTCCGGGGCGCACGTCGTCCTGGTCGGCCACCCGGAACTCACCACGGCCCTGGCGGGGTCGGCGATACTGCCTGCCCGCTGGGTTCCCGCGCCGTATCCGGGACAGCGCGAAGAGTTGCCGGCGGTGATGACGGACGCCGATCTGGTGATCGCGGCCGACGACGGTGCGCTTCCGGTGCTGCACTCCTGGGTCAACACGATCGGGCTGCGGCTGGGCGTGCCGACGCTGCACATCGCCGTACGAGGGCACCGGGCGACCGTTGGTCCGCTGGTGCTGGCCGGCGAGGGCTCGTGCTACCTGTGCTGGCGGATGCGAGCGCTCGCGTGCGAGCAGGACTTCGCGGCAGCGATGGCGGTCGAGGAAGAGCTTGATGCCCGTCGCTCGCCGGATGCGGCCCGGCCCGTGCTGCCAGCGCTGCTGGCGATGGTCACTCAGGCGCAGCTCGCCGACGGCGTGCTGACCCTCGACGCGCGGACTGGCGCCGAGCAGCTGCATCCGGTGCTGCCCCGCCCGGACTGTCCGGCGTGTGCGAAGGTCCAGCGACCATCGGCAGCGGTCGTCACCGACATGGACGAGGTCGAACGGCGGACTGTCGATCGGCTGTGCGGTGTCGTCCGCGTCCTGGAGGTGATGCCGAAGGATGTCGACGAGCCAGAGCGTCCGTACGTCGTACGCGCCGAGCTGGCGAACGCTCACTTCCGCACCGGCCGCGACGCGTTCATCTCGTGCACCGGCAAGGGTTGGACCCACCGTGCGGCGCGTGACGGCGCGCTGGGCGAGGCCCTCGAGCGGTACGCCGCCATGACCTGGCACCCCGAGCGCAAGCTCACGTCGACGTACGACGGACTGGACCGGCCCGGCCTGCATCCGCGGGACCTGGTGCTGTTCGCCGACCACCAGTACGACGACCTGCCCTTCCAGCCGTGGCGGCCGGAGACCGAGCTGGAGTGGGTGCCGGCGCAGTCGCTGGTGACCGGCCAGGAGATCTGGATCCCCTTGCTGGCGACGCATCTGGGCTACCGGTCCCCGGCTGCGCTGTTCCCAGCCACGTCGAACGGCTTCGCGGCCGGCGCAGATCGGGACAGCGCCACGCTGCGAGCGTTGCTCGAGGTGGTTGAGCGGGACGCGTTCGCGATCGCATGGACGCATCAGCTGGCCGGCCGTTGCGTTGCAGCGGCGGACGTGCCCGACGAGGTGGTCCGCGGGATCGCTGCGACCCATGCGCGGCGTGGAGTCGAGCTGACGGTGCATCTGCTCCCGACCGACACAGCGGCCACCGCCGTACTCGCCGTTGCGTGGTCCGACCGGGCACCGGCTGCCGTGGTCGGGGCTGCTGCTGCGATGGACCCGGTGGTCGCTGCTCGGTCCGCGGTGCTGGAGGTGGCGCAGGTCCGGCCGCTGCTGCGCAGTCGGCTCCGGTTGCCGGCCGTCCGGGCTCGCATGGTGGAGCTGGCCGCCGCACCGGCAAAGGTCGCGACGATAGACGACCACGACCTGTTGTACGCCGACCCTGCTGCCGAGGGTCTGGGATTCCTCCGGGACAGCCCGCGCCTGCCGTGGCCGGACGCGTCCCCCGGCGACGACAGCCTGGAGGCGCTCGTGCGGTCGTTGGCCAAGGTCGCGCCGGACGTGCTCGCGGTGGACGTGACGCCGCCTGATGTCGAGGCCGTCGGCGTCCGGGTGGTACGCGGTCTGGTGCCGGGCTTCGTGCCGATCTGGTTCGGCGCGAACCAGGCGAGGCTCGGTGGATCCCGGCTACTGGAGATGCCGGCCCGGATCGGCCTGCGCCCGGCGCCGGCCCGGCTGGACGAGCTCAACCTCGCCCCACACCCACTGGCCTGAGATGCCCGACTTTCCGACCCCGGGACGAGAGGACCCGACAGCGCGGTGGATCCCGCTGCCGCCGGGCATCAAGCTCGACATGCCGCTGGCCGACCTGGTCCGCGACCGGGTGTCCTGCCGCGCATTCCAGGATGGGCCGATCGGCTTCGCGGAGCTCGCGACGCTACTGCGGGTCGGCTACGGCAGCACCGGAGTGACCGATGACGGCCCGCTCTACGTAGTCGATCGACCGGTGCCGTCCGGAGGCGGGCTCTATCCGCTCGAGCTCAGCGTCATCGTGCGCTGCGTGGACGACCTGCCGGCCGGGATCTACCACTACGTGCCGCTCGCGGACGGCCTAGAGGTCGTCCAGGAGACTGCGGTGCCGCCGTCATCCGTCAGCAGGCTGTTTCTGGACCAGGCGTGGGCTGCCGAGGCTGCCGTCGTACTGGTGCTGTCCGCGCGCCCTATGGACAAGTACGGCGACCGCGGGCACCGCTATCTGCTGCTCGAAGCGGGTCACGTCGCGCAGAACGTCGTACTCGCGGCGACTGGGCTCGCTCTAGGCGTGGTCAACCTCGGCGGCTTCCTCGACGACGAGCTGTCCGGCCTGCTGCAGCTCAGGGACGAGATACCGCTGTACGGCGCAGCCGTCGGCCGACCGGCGTCCGCCGACCGCACTACCCGCCGCGCGCTGGGCCGACTGGAGAACGGCTAGTCCGGCGGTGGATGACCGAGCCGGACTGCCAGCGCAGCCACCTCATGGCGGGACGACGTGCCGGTCTTGTGCAGCAGGTTCGACACGTGCACGCTGACCGTCTTCTCACTGATGAACAGCGCCTTCGCGATCTCGCCGTACGTCCGGCCGGCCACCAGGTAGGACAGCACCTCGTGCTCCCGCTTAGTCAACGAACGCAAGCGTTCCGGCGCCTCGTCCGGTACGGGCTGCGTCGGCTCCTGCAGCGGAATGCCACCGAGAGCCGCCAAGGCCTCGACCTGGTTGAGCAAGGGCCGCGCACCGACCTCGCCAGCAAACCGGTGCGCAGACCGCAGCGGTACGGCGACGACGGACCGGGCGGCCCCTTCGTCGAGGAGCGCCTGTGCCCACCGTGATGAGGCGACGGCCTCGTCCCAACGCAGTCCCGCGACGGCACACCGCCGTACGGCGTCCGCCCAGGCGGCCGAGGTGGACGTCGCGGACGCCTCGAACAACGCCTGCATCGCCGGTTGGATCAGGTCAGCGGGACCGCCGGGTTCGAAGGGTGCCGGCTGCATCGTGCTGCGCGCGGCCCGGAGGTTGTCGAACGCGGCTTGGGTCGTCTGCAGAGCGCGGCTGTCCTGCCGGTCCCTGGCAGCGCCCATCAGCTCTGCCGCGGCGCGTCCTCCCCACACCAGCAGCTCGTCGGCGTCGCGGGTGTCGACGTTCTGCGCGCCGATCGTGTGCGACAGCAGGTCGAGCGCCTCTTCGGCTCGGCCGGTGGCGAGCAGGTACTCCGCCAGGACCGGCTGCGAGAACAGGCCCACCCGGCTCTCGAGTCCCGGGATCAGTTCCTTCGCCCGCTCGAGGTGCAGGCCCGCGACGTCCGTGTCGCCTTGCCGCACCGCCAACGCGGCCGCACTCAGGCGAACCATCGCGGCCGCATTCGGCAGACCACTCAGGGAGAGTCCTTCCCGGATGACCTCCGCGCTCTCCTGCAGGCGCCCGAACATCAGCAGGTGGTGGGACAGCAGCCCGGCCGCGAAGACCGCCACCGACTGCGCTCCGGCGTTGAGGGCGAACGCGAGGAACCGCTTGGTGGGGTCGATGCACTCGTCGACCCGGCCGCGCCGGCTCAGGTAGTTCTGGCGGATCACGAGCATCCGCCAGATCAGTTCCGGATCGCCGGTCTCCTCGGCGAATCCCAAGCCGGTGGCGGTGTCCTGGTCCGCTCGCTCACTGTGGCGGTCAGCATTTCCGCGAGCGGCGTACGCAAGGCTCAACGCCGCCTTCGCACCCGAGCGGTGAGCGGCCTGCACGGCTTCTTCGGCGTACGTCGCGGACAGCTCGAGCTCGTTGTTCCACCACTGGCACCAGCTCAGGTAGGCAAGGGCTTCGGCGTACTCCTCGCTGTCGGGGAAGCCCCGGCTGAGCTCGACCGCGTGCTCCGCCTCGGCGATCGGGCGCCCACGGGTCCGGCCGGTCGCGAAGGCCGAGTCCGCCCAGCGTCTGAGCAGCCGGCAGGCCTGGAGCGGGTCCGTGCGTTCGTCCACGAGTTCGCGCGCGCGGCTCCACGCCTGGAAGCTCGCCTCGCCGTCGCCGACCAGGTCGTTCGCCCGCGCGACCCGCTCCAGCAGGCGCACCTCGTCGTCGACCTTTCCAGTGTGGATCATCAGGCTTGCCGCCCGACGCAGATGGACCGCCTCCTCGCGCCGGGCCTTGATCCCGCTCGCCAGGTCGGCCGCTCGCAGCGACGCCTCGAAACAGGCCTTCAGGTCACCGGCAGCCTCATAGTGCAACGCGAGATCGCCCTGTCGCTGGACCTCGTCGAGGCCGGTCGCCGGACGCGCGGCAAGCGTCTTCGCCCAGGCGGCGTGCACCGACTCGGCCTCGCCGGGCACGAAGGTCGCGTACAGAACTTCGGCCAGCAACGAGTGCCGGAACCAGCACAAGCCCGCCCCCTGCGCCACGGTGATCCCGGTGTTCGTCGCCTCGGCCAGCGCGCTGGTCACCGCAGCAGGACCGATCCCGTGCGCCGAGGCGACCTCCCGCAGGTCGTCGATCGACGTCGGCCGGCCCGCGACCGCCAGCAGCCGCATGACCTCGCGCGCCGTCGCCGGAAGCCGGTGCCAGGCGGCGAGCAACGCGCCGCTCAGCTCGGCCGGCAGACCGGCGGGCAGTTCGTCGGCGGTCACCGGGACTCCCTCGAGGAGTAGCTCGCTGAGATAGGGGTTGCCGTCGGACCGTCGTACGACGTCGTCCACCAGGCGGTGATGTGGACGCCCGCCGAGCAACATCGCCACCTGCTGCTCGGTCTCGTCCCAGCTCAACCGGTCCAGGCGTACGACGCTCACCGCCGGCAGCCGGCGGAGATCCGCGAGCCAGCTGTGCATCGGATGACCGGTGCCGAGCTCCTCGTCGCGACACGTCGTCAGGACCGCCAGCCGCTGCCGGCGGAATCCGGCCACCAGATAGGCCAGCGCGTCCCGCGACGCCGGATCGGCCCACTGCACGTCGTCCACGACGAGAACCGTCGGCCGGCGCACGGCGATCGCCATCACCAGCGCATCGACCACGGACAACAGCCGGACCTCACGGTCGTCGGCGAAGCCTCCCAGCGACGGCAACAACTCGCCTGCGGCCGGGACTGCCTTGAGCACCTCGGTCACCTCAGCGGGCTCGGCCGACTCGACCCAACCCTCCAGTGCGGAGACCAGCGGCCCGTACGGCGAGTCCACCGCGCCGAAGCGGACACAGCGTCCCCACAAGACGGCGATGCCGCTGTCTGCGGCCTCGGCGCAGACGGCCTGGACCAGACGGGTCTTGCCCACACCTGCCTCACCGTGCACGAAGACCGCACACGGCCGACCTTCGGCTGCTCCCCGGATCGCGGATCCGAGGACCTCCGCTTCCTCGACCCGACCCGCAAGCCCGGCAGCTCCCCCTCCCACAGGGTTCAGTCTGCGCCCGCCGGCCTGGCCTGTCTGTACCAGCTGTCCGGCGTGCAGGCCCGCCGGACAGCTGGTCCCCCTCCTCCGGATACGCCTACGTGGCCGCGCGGTGGTGCCTGCGGAGCATCCAGATCCCGCCGAACGCGAGTCCGGCGGCGCCGAGCGCGGAGGCGCCGACCTGCAGCGCGGTGTCTCCGGTGTCGGCCTTGCTGACCTCGGCAGCGGGCACGTCCTGCACGGGCGTCACGCCGTACCGCGGGTGGCGCTGCGGCTGCTCGTACGCCGGGTCGTAGTTCGGGTAGCTGTACTCGGGGACCTTGGCACCGTCACCGGGGTAACCGGTGCCTTCGTCCGGCCAACCGGGCGGATCCGTCGAGACCGCGGTGAACTCCCGGTCCGGATGCGGGTCGGCGGCGGCTTCGGTGGCGGTGAACGCGAACGCGCCCACTGCGGTTGCGGACAGTGCGAGGGCTGACCACCTGCGGTTCATGATTCCTCCTGTGAGACCGGCGGCGGATTCGCCGCTTGATCTCACGATCGGATTCCGGCCCCGGTCCCCACATCGGAGACAACCCCTCAGAAACCGCCCCCTACCCCTCAGATGTGCAGGGAGTCCAGGTACGCCGTGCCGCGGGGGCTGAGCTCGTAGCCGACTTCGAGGCTGTGGGTGAGGCCGAGGTTCTTCAGCTTGCGGACGTCGAGCTTGAAGGGGGCGGTCTCGCGGCCGAGCTCGGTGGCGAGGTCGGCGGCCCGGGTGGCCGGCTTGGCCTGGATCAGGCGCAGCGTGGCGGTGGTCCAGGGGCCGTGGTGGCTGAGCGAGTCGAACTTCTCCAGGCGCGCGGTCAGGTCCTCGAGGTCCGCGGCGGTCAGCGTCGACTGGGCGGCGAGCTGCTCGCGGGGGTCGGGACCCTCGACCAGGTGGAACCTGATCAGGAACGTGGGCCAGTCCTCGTTGCCGCGCAGCCGGCGGCGCACGTCCTTCGCGTTGCGGCGGTCCGCGGCCGCGACGTCGTCGTCGTCGTCGGCGATCAGGTCCGGGTTGACCTCGCGGACGCTCTCGATCTCGATCCGGCCGGCGTTGGTGCGGTAGATCCGGCCTTCGACCACGCGTGCCTCGGCCCAGCGCCGGTACGCGGTGGTGATCCTGCCGTCCGCGACCCCGTCCCGATCCGATCCTGCGAACAGCATGGTTACCCTCCCAGCGCCTTCGCGACGATCGGGGCGAGGGCTCGCAGTGCCTTGCCCCGGTGGCTGATCGCGTCCTTCTCCTCGATCGACAGCTCCGCCGTGGTCCGGTCGTAGCCATCGGCGGCGAACAGGACGTCGTACCCGAAGCCGCCGGTACCGCGCAGCTCGCGGATGACGTGCCCGCGCATCTCGCCGATCACGATCTCGTCCTCGGCGTCCGGCCGGACGAACGCGACTGCCGCGATGAACGACGCCCCGCGCCGCTCGTCCGGCACGTCCTCCAACTGGCCGAGCAGCAGCACGTTGTTCGCGTGGTTGTCCTTGGCCGGCCCCGACCAGCGCGCGGACAGGACGCCGGGCATCCCGTTCAGCGCGTCGACGCAGATCCCGCTGTCGTCCGCGATCGACGGCAGGCCGGTCGCCGCCATCGCCGCGTGCGCCTTCAGCAGCGCGTTCCCCTCGAACGTCGGCTCGGTCTCGGCCGGCTCCTCGTACGGCGGTACGTCGCCCAGTCCGAGCACCTCGATCCCGGGCACGATCGGGGTCAGGATGCGACGCAGCTCCTCTAGCTTCTTCTTGTTGTTCGAGGCAAGCAAGACCCGCGTCACGCGAGCGCCTCCTGCTGCAGCTTGGTGAGCTCCGAGCATCCCGCCGTACCGAGCTCGAGCAGGCTGTCCAGCTCGGAGCGGTCGAACGGCGCGCCCTCGGCGGTGCCCTGCACCTCGATGAACCGGCCGTCGCCGGTCATCACCAGGTTCATGTCGGTCTCGGCCCGGACGTCCTCCTCGTAGCAGAGGTCGAGCATCGGGGCGCCGTCGATGATGCCGACGGAGACCGCGGACACCGAGCCGGTCAGCGGCTCGGACTTGAGCAGCTTGCGGTCGCGCAGGTACGAGACCGCGTCCGCGAGCGCGACGTACGCGCCGGTGATCGCGGCCGTCCGGGTGCCGCCGTCGGCCTGCAGCACGTCGCAGTCGAGCAGGATCGTGTTCTCACCCAGCGCCTTGTAGTCGATCACGGCCCGCAGCGAACGCCCGATCAACCGGGAGATCTCGTGCGTGCGGCCACCGATCCGGCCCTTGACCGACTCCCGGTCCGAGCGGGTGTTCGTCGACCGCGGCAGCATCGCGTACTCCGCGCTGACCCAGCCCAGCCCGGAGCCCTTCCGCCAGCGCGGCACGCCCTCGGTCACGCTCGCCGCGCACAGCACCCGGGTGCGGCCGAACTCGACCAGCACCGAGCCTTCCGCGTGGTCGAGCCACTTCCGGGTCAGCGTCACGGGCCGAAGCTGGTCGGGAGTACGTCCATCGATACGCGCCATGCCCCCGACCCTAGGGCATGACTGGCAGTTCCCTGCAGTCGCGAGCAGGTGCTCGGCGGAGTGCCTCGGTGTGCTGGAGGGGAGGGCTCGATGCGGATCCATCGTGACCTTCCCTCCAGTGCAGCGAGGCGCCCGCCGAGTGCCGCGCAGCACGCAGGGAACTGCCAGTCATGCCCTATGCCTCCACGCGCTGCACCTCCGCATTGGTGGCGGGCTTGAGCTGGCTGACTGCCATCCGGGCTGCCCACGGGGTCAGGTCGCCGGCCCGGCGGCCGAGCCACGGCACGCCCTCGCGGACCATCCAGACCGCGTCCGCCCACCTGCTCGGCGGCCGGTAGGCGCAGTCCAGCTCCGGCGGTACGTCGATCTGCAGCCCACGCCGGGCGAGCTCGTCGGCGAACCCGCGGGCCAGCCGGCGGTGACCGCGTTCACCGGGGTGCAGGCGGTCGACGCTCCAGAAGTCCCGGCGGTACACCTCCGGGTAGTCGGCCATGTCCAGCCGGATCCCGCCGAACCTGGCGTGCAGGTCGTCGTACGCGAGGTTGACCTGCTCGATCCGCTGCCACAGCGGCCGGCGCAGCCAGGCGGGCAGCCCGAACACCTGGCCGTGGTCGTGGAACCGGACGGTGAGCAGCAGTGCGCCGCGCCCGGTCAGCTGCTCGGCGCACAGGTACAGGCAGTCGCGGATCCGGCCGGGGTCGAAGGTGGAGCGCAGGGTGTCGTTGACCCCGACGATCAGGGAGGCGAGGTCGATCGGGGCCTCGGTCGAGACCGCGTCGGGCAGTTGGTCGGTCGCGACGGCGGACGCGGTGGCGCCGCTGGTCGCGAAGTTGGAGAACGTCACACGGTGGGAGCTGGCCAGGGCGTCGGCGAGCAGCGAGGCCCAGCCCCGCCACCCTTCGCCCGGGCGCGCACCGGCACCGGCAAGATCGGTCGTGCTACTGCCGTTCATCGGGTCCCCGACACCCACGGTGGTCGAGTCGCCCAGTGCCACGTAGTGGAGGCTCACATTCCGTCATGGTGACGTCACCGGTCGAGCCGCTGGTGTTGCCCGGATGACGACTGGGGCAATTCCAGCTGGAGGACGGGTGATTGAAGGACGGAAGTGCTCGGAGTTAGGGTGCTGCAAACAACTATGTGCAGGAGTTGCCTGGTTATGACTGATCTTCGGTTCGGTGTGGTGGGCCTCGGCGCCCGCAGCCGCATCGCGCAGTACGCCCACCGTCCCGGCGAAGGGTCCGAGGTCGTGGCGCTCGCCGACCCGGCCGCCGCGCAGCGAGACGCCGCGCAGGCGCAGTACCCGGAAGCCACCACACACGCCGACCACACCGAGCTGCTCGACCAGAAGCTCGACGGGGTCTTCCTGACCACGCCGGACGACCTGCACGAGGACCCGGCGATCGACTTCCTCCGGGCCGGCGTCGCGGTGTTCGTGGAGAAGCCCCTGGCGATCACCACGTCCGGGTGCGACCGGGTGCTGCAGGCGGCCTACGAGAGCGGCTCCCGGCTGTACGTCGGCCACAACATGCGGCACATGCCCGTCGTCCTGACGATGCGCGACCTGATCCAGTCCGGTGCGATCGGCGAGGTGAAGGCGATCTGGTGCCGGCACTTCGTCGGCCACGGTGGCGACTTCTACTTCAAGGACTGGCATGCGGACCGGCGCCGCACCACCAGCCTGCTGCTGCAGAAGGGCGCCCACGACATCGACGTGATGCACTGGCTGGCCGGCGGCTACACGACCCGCGTCAACGCGATGGGCGCACTCACCCTGTACGGCGGGATCGAGGACCGGCTGGACCGGTCCGGGCAGCGGTTCGCGGACTTCGTGTCCGAGTCGAACTGGCCGCCGCTGTCGCAGCAGGGGATGGCGCCGGTGATGGACGTCGAGGACCTGTCGATGGCGAACCTGCTGCTGGACAACGGCGTCTACCTCACCTACCAGCAGTGCCACTACACGCCGGACTACTGGCGCAACTACACCGTGATCGGCACCGAGGGCCGGCTGGAGAACTTCGGCGACAGCCCGGGCGGCGTGGTGAAGGTGTGGAACAGCAAGCGGTCCGGGTACCGCGACGACGCCGACCTGGTCGTCGACATCCCGGACGCCGACGGCGGTCACGCCGGCGCGGACCCGCGGCTGGTCGACGAGTACATCCGGTTCGTCCGCGAGGGCGGCGCGACGCTCACGTCGCCGGTCGCGGCCCGCGCCGCGGTGGCCGCCGGGTACGCCGCGACCACGTCCCTGCGCGAGAACGGCACCCCGATCGACATCCCGGCCCTGGACCCGGCGCTGGTCTCGTACTTCGACAACGGCCAAAGTCGCTAGTACCATCGCATCTCGTGACCTGGTACGCCGCTATGCGAATGCTGAGCCCTCGATGCGGAGGACTCTAGCGGCGCACGCACTGATGCTTGCAGCGAGAGAGGCCCCCGACGCGTCGGGGGCCTCTCTCATTTCCTTCCGGCTGCAAACGTCACTTGGAGAATCGTGTACCCGATCACCTACATCACCGACTGTTCCGACGGGAACGCCCGGGCCCGGCTCAGCACCCGCATCGGCGCGCTCTTCGGCCAGACCCCGACCATCGTGGCCGCCGACGGCCCCGACCCGGAGGCCTTCGCGGCCCTGACCCTGCTGGACTGCCTGAGATCGACGCAGTCCCTGGGCGAGGACGGCCATCCGACCATCACCCTGCTCAACATCGCGCCCCGCGACGGCGCCTGGCCGAACGGCGTGCCGTTCTGCTACTTCTGGTTCGGTCAGCACCTGGTCGCGAGCACGTTCAACCCACGAGCCCTGGCCCTGGTACGGCGGGAGCTCGACATCGACAAGGTGTTCGTCACGGACATCCGCGAGGTCCTGGCCGCGGCATCGTGGACGAACCTCACGCCTGCCGACGTGGACACCATCGCGGACACCCAGTTCCGCAGCCTCTGGTACCTGCCGCTGCTCGCCAAGTGGGTCGCCGACGACCGCCCGGTGGTCTCGACGGCAACCGTCGTACCCCTGACCCCGGACGAGCCGCCGACCGTGAGCGTCATCGACAACTTCGGCAACTGCAAACTCAACTGCCTCCCCGCCGAGGCAGGCTTCGCCCTGGGCGCCACCCTGCCCGTCATCCACCGCACCCCGACCGGCGCCACCACCATCACCCACATCACCTGCTACCCCCACCTCACCGCCGTCCCTCGCAACACCCCCGGCCTGATCCCCGGCAGCTCCGGCACCGGCTACCTCGAACTCGTAATCCGCAACGCGTCCGCCGCCAGCCACTTCAACCTCCAACCCGGCGACGCGCCCCTCCGCCCAGCAGAATCTGCTGGGTGAGCCTCTCGATCAGTTACCAGGAAGCCGTTCGCTATCGGTTGTGGGTGAATCGGCTGGTCGAGCGGTTGCCCGTTGGGGCTTATGTGGAGGCGGCTCGGTTCGGGTTGCAGGACACGGCTCCGCGGGATGCGCTGGTGGGTTTGTACGGGCGGGTGGAGAGGTGTGAGGCGGGGGCTTGGGAGGCTCCCGGGTTGATCCAGACCTACAGTCCGCGGTGGGCGGTGTACGTGTTGCCGGAGGCGGACTTCGGGGTGTTCACGATCGGGCGGTTGCCGCTGGATCCGGAGGAGCGGAAGGCGATCGAGGACAAGGCCGACCGGATCTGCCGGGACCTGGCGGGTGGTGAGCATCGGGGCGGCCGGGGGCCGGAGTTGCGGGGGTCGTGTGGGAGTGGGCGGCTGGCGCTTCGGTGGACGACGAGTGCGCTGTACGTCCGGGAGGTTCCGCGACCCGAGATCGACTTCTGGGATGCGCATCTGGAGCTGTGTCGGCGGCATGTGCAGGCGTTCGGCCCGACCACGGTCGAGGCGTTCGCGTGGTGGGCGGGATTGTCGAAGCCGGAAGCAGCCGAGGTCTGGCGAAAACTGGCGGACGAGTTGATGCCGGTCGACCTCGAAGGCCGCCAAGGGTGGATTCGTACGGCGGACGAGGACGCGGTCCGCTCCGCGCCAGAGTTCACCGGGGTTCGGTTCCTCGCGGCACCGGATCTGCGCCTGTTCGGTCAGGACAAGCACGGGCTGTTCATCGCCCCGGGCCTGAAGCCGCGCATCCACCTCCACGACACGTTCCACCCGAACGGACTCCTGCTGAACGGCAAGCTCGTCGGGACCTGGGGCCGCCGGAAGGGCAACGTCGACGTCCGATCCATCAAGCTCTCCGCCGGCGACAGGGAAGCGATCGAGGCCGAGGCGCTCGCCATGCCGATCCCCGGCGCGACCATGTCGGTTGCCATCACCGAGCTATAGCGGCAGCCCCGCCTGCAGGTGCTCGAAGGCCTGGTCCATCAACCGGAGGCTGTCCGGCAGGGACAGGTCAGGCGTCATCTCGTAGGTGGCCATCACGACCCCGACCACGGCACCGGCCCACGCGCGTACGGCGAAGTCGTCGGCCGGCCGGTGGACGCGTTCGGCCGCCAACTCGGCCAGCAGGTCGATCCCGGCGTACAACTGGTCGAGCATCCGGGCGCGGAGCTCGGGAGCCTTGAGGACGAGTCGCTGCCGCTCGGCCTCGAGTTGCCACTCCTCGTCGGACAGCGTGGCCAGGCTGTCCCGGAGGGTGGCGCGCAACGCCTCGGTCGGGTTCAGGCCGGCCGGCTGGGACCGGAACAGGTCGATCATCACCGGGTCGAGCCGGTCGAAGACGACGGTGTCCTCCTTGGTCGGGAAGTACCGGAAGAACGTGGCCGGCGACACCTCGGCGGCGGCCGCGATCTCCTGCACCGTCGTCTCGGCGTACCCCTGCTCCCGGAACAGCCGCAGCGCGTGCTCCTGAATGGCCGCCCGGGTCTTCGCCTTCTTCCGCTCACGCAACCCAGCCGGCTTGTCCGTCGTCATGACCCGATTGTGGCAACTTCTTCCGGCGTGCTCTCGGCGGACACGGGCCGGCGTGGGAGAAAGGCCAGGGCGAGGACGAGTCCGGCGAAGGCGACCACGCAGCACGTCCAGAGGGTTGCGGTCATGCCGTGCATGAAGGCATCGCGGGCCGACTCGGCCAAGGCCGGCAGGTTCGCCTGGGCTGCGACGGCCACGGCTCCGGATGCGCTGTCGCGAGCCGCGTGCGCCACGTCAGCAGGCAGTCCGGAGACGTCCAGCCGGTCCCGGTACGCAGAGTTGAGCACCGTCCCGAGGATCGCGACCCCGATCGTCCCGCCGACCTGACGCAACGCCTGGATCAGCGCCGAACCCGAGCCGCTGCGTTCGACCGTCAGCGCGCCGATCGCCAGCTCCATCACCGGCGGCAACGTGAACCCGATGCTGAGCCCGACCAGGCTGACCCAGATCGCCGTGTAGCCGTAGTTGACGTTGCCCAAGGCCCCCATCGCCAGCCCGGCGAGCATCAGGACGAAGCCGACGGAGACGGCCACCCGCGCCCCGGCCGCGACGACGAGCCGTTCGGCGATCTTCGCTCCGACCAGCAGGCCGCCGATGATCGGCAGCAACCGCAGCCCGGTCGACAACGCATCCGCACCCTGCACGGCCTGGAAGAGCTGCGGCAGCACGAACAGCAAGCCCATCAAGGCGAACGACGCCAACGTCGCAAGCACCGTCCCCCACATGAACCGCGGCGACCTGAACAGCGCAAGGTCGACCAGCGGATCCGTCGCCCGCACCTGCCACGCCCCGAACGCCGCCAGCAACCCCACCCCGAGCGCGATGCACCCAAGCGTCACGATCGAGCCCCAACCACGTTCCCCGGCCGCGATGAACCCGTAGGTGAGCGCCACCAGACCAGCCCCCGACAGCAGAATCCCGAGTACGTCGATCCGTCCCGAACGATGACCGCGGGTCGCCGGGATCAGCACGGCCACCGCGACCAGGCCGACCGCGACGAGCGGCAGGTTGATCAGGAACACCGAGCCCCAGCGGTAATTGTCCAGCAGCCAACCGCCGAGCACCGGCCCGAGCGGGATGCCGAGCGAGTTCGCCATCACCCAGATCGTCATCGCCCGCGCCCGCTCCTCCGGCGCGAACAGCACGTTCAGCAGCGACATCGACAGCGGGATCAGGAACGCCGCCCCGACCCCGAGCGCCGCCCGAGCCGCGATCAACTGCTCGGGCGACGACGAGAACGCACACGCGGCCGACGCGGCGCCGAACATCACCAGCGCGAAGATCAGCAGCCGCTTCTGCCCGAACCGGTCCCCCAGCAACCCCGCCGGCAGCAACAGCGCCGCGAGCACCAGCGTGTACGCGTTCGCGAACCATTGCAGCTGACTTGTCGACGCCCCGAGCTCGGTCGCAAGCGTCGGCAACGCCACGTTCAGCACGGTCAGATCCAGCCCGACCACCAGCAGACTGACCGACATCGCCCCCAGCGCCCACCACCGGCGCGGATCTGTATCCATGACATAACCCCTTCTGAGATCGACTCTAATTTGAGAGTAGATCTCAGAACCCAGATTTGTCCAGCGCCCGGCGTCAGATCTCGAAAACGGCGTGCGGGGTGGCGATGTCGACCGGGCCGGGGTAGGTCTTGCGGGCGTTCTCGGCCTGGGTCTCGCGGTCGTACCAGGGTGGGACGTGGGTGATGACGAGGCGTTTGACGCCGGCCTTCTTGGCCTGTTCGCCGGCGTCGGCGGGGGTGAGGTGCAGGTCGGTCGGGTTGCGCGGGTTGTTGTCCTGCAGGGCGGCCTCGGACAGCAGCAGGTCGGCGCCGCGGGCGAGCTCGATCAGCGCCTCGTTCGGCCCGGTGTCGCCGGTGTAGACGAGCGATTTGTTGCCGTGCTCAACACGAATCGCGTACGCCGGCACCGGGTGCACCATCGACGCGGTGCGCACCGTGAACGGCCCGATCTGCTGAACGTCCTTCCAGCTGTGGAACTCCAGTTCCTCCTCCATCCCCGGGTCGAGCGGCAGGTCGTACGCCAGCGCCATCCGGTACGCCGTACCGGGTGGGCCGTAGACCGGGATCCGCGGGATCGGGGAGCCTGGCGCGTACTTGGCCGAGACGTACAGGCCGCACAGGTCCATACAGTGGTCAGGATGCAGGTGGGACAGGCCGATGGCGCCGATCTCCGGGACGGCGAGGTGCCGCTGGAGCGAGCCGAGCGCGCCACTGCCGAGGTCCAGGATCAGGTTGAACCCGTCGGCGGTGACCAGATAGCTCGAGGCGGCCGAGTCCGGCCCGGGGACGGACCCGGAGCAGCCGAGCACGGTGAGCTTCATAGCTTGAACATTACCGGCGGGTTGCCTGCTTCGCAGGGAAGCCGGTGGCGTCACCGAAGAGCCGATCCAGCAGCCTGGCAATGATTTCGCGCACATCCACGCTCGATCTGGTGCCATGGACAACATCCAGTGCGAGACCCGTCACACCCGCGAGTACGAACCGGGACGAACGAGCGCTGGTACGACGAGGTGCCGGCGCGGGGTCAGCGGATCCAGGCGAACTGGTCGACGCCGGACAGAACCGGGCCAAGGAAGCGGGAGCCGATCGCGGCGAACTCGGCCGGGCTGCCGGTGGTGACGAACCGGTGCCGCGGCTCGGGCAGGTTGTCCGGGCGGAGCAGGCCGGTCTTGGTCAGCACGCCGTACACGTCCTTGGCGCACTCCTCCGCGCTACTGACCAGGGTGACGTTGTCACCCATCACGTAGGAGATGACGCCGGTCAGCAACGGGTAGTGCGTGCAGCCGAGGATCAGGGTGTCGACGCCGGCCTCGACCAGCGGGTCGAGGTACTCGTGGGCCGCCTCGAGGAGCTCCGGGCCGGACGTCACGCCGGACTCGACGAAGTCGACGAACTGCGGGCAGGCCCGGGTGAACAGCTCGACCTGCGGCGCCGCGGCGAAACCGTCCTCGTAGGCCAGCGAGGCCGCGGTCGCGCGGGTGCAGATCACGCCGACGCGCTGGTTCCGGGTCGCGGCGACGGCGCGGCGGGCGGCGGGCAGGATCACTTCCACGACCGGTACGTCGTACCGCTCGCGGGCGTCGCGGAGCATCGCCGCACTGGCCGAGTTGCAGGCGATCACGAGCATCTTCACGCCGGCCTCGACGAGGTGGTCGAGACACTCCAGCGCGTACTCACGCACCTCGGCGATCGGCTTCGGGCCGTACGGCTGCCGCGCGGTGTCGCCCAGGTAGAGGATCGGCTCGTGCGGCAACTGGTCGAGCACCGCCCTCGCGACCGTGAGTCCCCCGAAGCCTGAGTCGAAGATCCCCACCGGTGCGTCAGCCACGCCGGAAAGCTTAACCGGCGGCCGCGGGCCGGCCGGCCACACCTCTGGACAAACCCGGGATCGGGCAGTTCTGAAGCGAGCCTTACCTAACGTGATCAACCGACACGCCGGACTTATCCACATCTTTACTCTCCGGAGTTGCCTTTTCGCGTGATGCGCGCCACTCTGGAGCGATGTTTGTACGACCGCCCTTCGTGATGCCATGAATCTGGCGCACCACATCGCGGTGGCGCTGAGCACCACCGCCGCACCGAATCCGCAACCGGAGAACGCCACGGCCGCTGGGCAGGCCGCCGGTCAGGCTGCGGAGACCAACAGCACCATGGCGGATGTCCTGGCGACTCTCGGGCCGACCGGGACGATGCTGGTGCTGGCCATGGCGGCGTTCGCTCTGTACGTCGTCTCGCTGTCGCTGCACCCGAACGCCAAGTGCCACCGTTGCAAAGGCGCCGGGCGGCACCACGGCAGCATCTTCAGCTACGCACAGCGCCCCTGCACCAGCTGCAAGGGCCGCGGCGTCCATCCCCGGATCGGACGCAGGATCCTCTTCAAGCAACCGTAGGCCGCAGATGACCTGAGTATCCATCAGGTGCCCAAGGCAACAACAAGGCACCGGCACCGGGACGGGCTCCTCCGCCGGCCCACCCGGTGACTACCGACCCCCAGCCCCGGCCGACCGGGTCCGGAGGACGGCCCCGCCACGGTCCGCGGCCTGGATCCTGGACAGGTAGTGCCTGGGAATCAGGCCCAGAGCTGGCCTTCGAGGCGGTCTTCGGCCTCGTCGATGGTGCCTTCGTAGGCGCCGGTGGACAGGTACTTCCAGCCGCCGTCGGCGACCACGAACGCGATGTCGGCGGACTCGCCCTCGCGCACGCACTTGGCCGCCTGGCCGAGCGCGGCGTGCAGGATCGCGCCGGTCGAGATGCCGGCGAAGATGCCTTCGTTGTCGAGCAGTTCCCGGACCCGGCGGACGGCGTCCCGCGGGCCGACCGAGAACCGGGCGTCGATGAGCGTCTCGTCGTACAGCTCGGGGACGAAGCCCTCGTCGAGGTTGCGCAGCCCGTAGACGAGTTCGCCGTACCGCGGCTCGGCGGCGACGATCCGCACCTCGGGCTTGTGCTCGCGGAAGAACCGGCCCGCGCCCATCAGCGTTCCGGTGGTGCCGAGGCCGGCCACGAAGTGCGTCACCGACGGCAGGTCGGCGAGGATCTCGCGCGCGGTGCCGTCGTAGTGCGCGGCCGCGTTCGACGGGTTGCCGTACTGGTAGAGCATCACCCAGTCCGGGTGCTCCTCGGCGACCTGCTTGGCCACCCGGACCGCCTCGTTCGAGCCGCCCGCGGCCGGGGAGGAGATGATCTCGACCCCCCACATCCGCAGGATCTGCCGGCGCTCCTCGGAGGTGTTCTCCGGCATCACGCAGACCATCCGGTAGCCACGCAGCTTGGCCGCCATCGCCAGCGAGATCCCGGTGTTGCCCGAGGTCGGCTCCAGGATCGTGTTGCCGGGCCGGAGCCGGCCGTCCTTCTCGGCGTCCAGCAGCATCCGCAGCGCGGCCCGGTCCTTGATCGAGCCGGTCGGATTGTGGTCCTCCAGCTTGGCCCACAGCCGGACGTCGGCCGAGGGCGACAGCTTGGGCAGCCCGACCAGCGGCGTGCCCCCGACCGAGTCGAGCAGGCTGTCGAAGCGCATGATCAGCCGCCGGCCACCGCGGGCAGCACGACGACGACGTCGCCGTCCTTGACACCGGTCTGCAGGCCGCCGGTGAAGCGGACGTCCTCGTCGTTCACGTACACGTTCACGAACCGGCGCAGCTCCTCCGGCTGACCCTCGACAATGCGCTCCTTCAGGCCCGGGTGGGTGCCCTCCAGGTTGTCGATCAGCTCGGCCAGGGTGGCGCCGTCGCCGTTCACCGCCTTCTCACCGCCGGTGTAGGTGCGCAGAATCGTCGGGACGCGCAGTTCGATCGCCATCTCTATTTCTCTCCTTCGGTCTCTTCATAGGAACCAACCACGCGGACTTCTTCTTCCACGACCTCGCCGTCGATGATCCGGTACGACCGGAACTCGACCGGGCCGTCGTACGCCGGGGACTCCGCACCGTCCCGGGTCGACACCAGCACGTAGTGGGCGCCGGGCTCCTGGGCCAGGTTGATGTCCGTGCGGGACGGGTACGCCTCGGTCGCGGTGTGCGAGTGGTAGATCACCACGGGTTCCTCGTCGCGCTCGTCCATCTCCTTGTACAGGCGGAGCAGATCGCCGGAGTCGAACTCGTAGAACGTCGGCGACATCGCCGCGTTGAGCATCGGAATGAACCGCACCGCCCGCCCGGACCCCACCGGCCCCGCAACCACCCCACACGCCTCGTCGGGATGATCCCGCCGCGCATGCGCAACGATCGCGTCGTACGTCCTCTGCTCGATCTCCAACACAGCACAACCGTAGTTGCCCGGAACGGCCCGACCTGACCACCGCAGCTCCCGTCCGGATACTGGGATGGTTTCAGAGAGTAATCATGAGGTGATACTGGGTGAACATGAGGGGACTGCGGAAGTACTGGGGTTGGGTGCTGCTGGCGATCATGCTCACCGCGGCTTGGTCATGGACGCTCGGACCGGCGGTGCTGGTCGCCGGCTGGGCGTTGGTCACAGGCTTCTTCCTGTTCCAGGCACCTGTCTGGTGCGGAGCCGAGGGGCGCCAAGGCCCCTGCCGGAACAACTCGTCGGGGATCCTGCTCGGCTGTAACCAGGTCCGCCAGCACAAGTGGCAGAAGCTCAAGCTCACCTTCGTTCCACGCCGATGGCGTGAGCTGAACAAGGGTCTGTGGGTGAATCCGACGAAGTGCCTCGCGACAACTGGTGCCATCGTCGGCATCGTCTCCGGGGTCGTCAGCACCAGCATTCAACTGGTGGGGTGACGCCCTACCAGCGGTCGTGGATCTGGGGGCGGATGAGGGTGTCGTAGGTGTCGCGGACGGCGGTCAACTGGTCGGGGGTGAGTGGGGGGAGGGTGGCGGCGGTGAGGTTGGCGGCTGCTTGGGTGGGGTTGCGGGCGCCGGGGATGACCACGGTGACGCCGGGCTGGTCGAGGATCCAGCGGAGGGCGAACTGGGCCATGGTGGTGCCGGCGGGGAGCCAGGGCATCAGGCGGCGGACGGCCTCCAGGCCGGTGCCGAAGTCGACGCCGGAGAAGGTCTCGCCGACGTCGAACGCCTCGCCGTGCCGGTTGTACGTGCGGTGGTCGTCCGCGCCGAACACCGTGTTCTCGTCGTACTTCCCGGACAGCAGCCCGCTGGCCAGCGGGACCCGGGCGATGATGCCGACACCCGCCTCCTGCGCGGCCGGCAGGACCTCGTCGAGCGGCTTGAGCCGGAAGGCGTTCAGGATGATCTGGACCGACGCGACGTTCGGCCGGGCGATCGCGGTCAGCGCCTCCGCGCAGGTCTCGACGCTCACGCCGTACGACGCGATCCGGCCCTCGTCCACCAGGGTGTCGAGCGCGTCGAAGACCGCGTCGTTCGAGTACACCGGCGTCGGCGGGCAGTGCAGCTGGACCAGGTCGATCGTGTCGACGCCGAGGTTCTCCCGGGACCGGTCGTTCCAGGCACGGAACGCCTCCAGGTTGTACGCCGACGGCACCTGCTCGACCCGCCGCCCCATCTTGGTCGCCACGGTCAAGCCGCCAGACCCGTTGAGCGCTGTCGACTTGATGACCTGACCGACCAGCCGCTCGCTGCGTCCGTCGCCGTACACGTCCGCCGTGTCGATGAACGTGACCCCGCCCTCGATGGCGGTCCGCAGTACGGCGAGCGCGTCGCTCTCGTCGACCGACCCCCAGTCGGCCCCGAGCTGCCAGGCGCCGAGCCCGACGACACCCACATCACGACCCGTACGACCAAGCCTGCGCGTCTCCATGGGGCCAACCCTAGGGAGTGACCTCGACCCGCACCTCGGGACCCTCCGCCAACGCGAGCTCCACCGCCAGCGTCTCCCCCATGATCAACTCGCGATGCACCTCGACCGCGGCGACCACCTCGGCCGGCGCCGTCACCGAGAACCGCACCCGATCCGTCACCTCCAGACCGGCGTCCCGCCGCGCCTGCAGGAGCGACCGGATCACGTCACGCGCCACCCCCTCGGCTTCCAGCTCAGGCGTCAGACCAGTGTCCAGTACGACGAAGCCGCCGCCGGCCAGCAGTCCACTCGCAGCCCCGCCCTCGGCCAGCGTGGTCTCCAGCGTGTACTCGCCCTCCGCCAACTCGATGCCACCGGCAACCACAACACCATCGGCGGAGACCGACCAGTCACCTGACTTGGAAGCCTTGATCACCGACTGCACGTCCCGCCCGAGCCGCGGTCCGGCCGCCCGTGCGTTGACCGTCAGCCGCTGCGACACCGGCGCATCCGCCGCATCCGCCGACGTCAGCACGACCTCCCGCACGTTGACCTCCGCGCTGATGATCGGAGCCAGTGCCTGCAGTTCCTCGGCGTCGGCAGCCGCGACGGTGAGCCGCTGCAGCGGTTGCCGGGCCCGAATCCCGGCCGTCTTGCGGATCGACGATGCAACCGAGCAGATCTCCCGAACCCGGTCCATCCGCGCGACCAGGCCGGCGTCCTCCGGCAGGTCGGAAGCCGTCGGCCAGTCGGTCAGGTGGACGGACCGCTCCCCGGTCAGACCGCGCCACACCTCCTCGGACACCAGCGGCAGCAGCGGCGCCGCGGTCCGGCAGACCACCTCGAGCGCCGTGTAGAGCGTGTCGATCGCCTCCGCCGAGCCGGCCCAGAACCGGTCCCGGGAGCGCCGGATGTACCAGTTCGTCAGCACCTCGAGGTAGTCGTTCACCGCGTCGCAGGCGGACGCGATGTCGTAGCGGTCGAGCCGGTCCTGGACGTCGCCGACGAAGATCCGCAGGCGGGCGAGCAGGTAACGGTCCAGCAGGTCGGTCGACGCGGTCGACCAGGATCCCGACGCGCCCGCTGCGTTCGCGTACAGCGCGAAGAAGTACCACGCGTTCCACAGCGGGATCAGCACCTGCCGGACGCCGTCCCGGATGCCCTGCTCGGTGACGACCAGGTTGCCGCCGCGCAGGATCGGGCTGGACATCAGGAACCACCGCATAGCGTCCGCGCCGTCCCGGTCGAACACCTCGGTCACGTCCGGGTAGTTGCGCAGCGACTTGCTCATCTTCTGCCCGTCGTTGCCGAGCACGATCCCGTGGCTCAGGCAGGACGAGAACGCGGGCCGGTCGAACAACGCGGTCGACAGCACGTGCAGCGTGTAGAACCAGCCGCGCGTCTGGCCGATGTACTCGACGATGAAGTCGCCGGGGAAGTGGTGCTCGAACCACGTCGTGTTCTCGAACGGGTAGTGCACCTGCGCGAAACTCATCGATCCCGAGTCGAACCACACGTCCAGCACGTCGGGCACCCGGCGCATCGTGGACCGCCCGGTCGGGTCGTCCGGATTCGGTCTGGTCAGCTGGTCGACGTACGGGCGATGCAGATCGGTGACCGGCACCCCGAAGTCCAGCTCGAGCTCCTCGATCGACCCGTACACGTCGATCCGCGGGTACGACGGATCGTCCGACCGCCACACCGGGATCGGCGAGCCCCAGAACCGGTTCCGGCTGATCGACCAGTCCCGCGCGTTCGACAGCCACTTGCCGAACTGCCCGTGCTTCACGTGCTCCGGGACCCAGGTGATCTGCTCGTTCAGCTCGACCATCCGGTCCCGGACCCGGGTCACCTCGACGAACCAGCTCGACACCGCCTTGTAGATCAGCGGGTTCCGGCACCGCCAGCAGTGCGGGTAGCTGTGCACGTAGCTGTCCTCGCGGACGAGCGCGCCGGACGCCCGCAGGTCCCGGATGATCGGCCGGTTCGCCTCGAAGACATGCAACCCCTGGTACGGCGGGACGACGCCGGTGAACCGCGCTCCGTCGTCCACGGTCAGCACGGTCGGGATCCCGACCGCTTCACAGGCGGTCTGGTCCTCCTCGCCGTACGCGGGAGCCATGTGCACGACGCCCGTGCCCTCGTCGGTGGTGACGTGCTCGGCGGCGATGATCTGGAACGCGTTGGCGGTGCCGGCCAGGAAGTCGAACAGCGGGGTGTAGCGGCGGCCGATCAGCTCCGACCCCTTGAGCCGGCGGAGCACCTCGCCTCCGAGGCCGGCGAAGTCGCCGTGCGCACCGGCGTACGCCGCCAGCCGCGCCTCGGCCAGGATCACCGGACGACCCTCGGCATCGTTCACGACGACGTAGTCGAGGTCCGGGCCGACGGCCATCGCCAGGTTGCTCGGCAGGGTCCACGGGGTGGTCGTCCAGGCGAGCAGCCGCTCGCCAGTCTCCAACTCGACCGCGACCGTGATCGAGGGGTCCTGGCGCGGCTGGTAGACGTCGTCGTCCATCCGCAGCTCGTGGTTGGACAGCGGGGTCTCGTCGTTCCAGCAGTACGGAAGGACCCGCAGTCCCTCGTACACGAGGCCCTTGTCGTAGAGCGTCTTGAACGCCCAGATCACCGACTCCATGTAGTCGCGGTTGAGCGTCTTGTAGTCGTTGTCGAAGTCGACCCAGCGGGCCTGCCGGGTGACGTAGCTGCGCCACTCACCGGTGTACTTGAGCACCGAGGCGCGGCAGGCCTCGTTGAACTTCTCGATCCCGAGCTCGAGGATGTCCGCCTTCGTCTTCAGCCCGAGCACCCGCTGCGCCTCCAGCTCGGCCGGCAGCCCATGCGTGTCCCACGCGAACCGCCGCTCGACCCGCCGTCCCCGCATCGTCTGGTACCGCGGCACGACATCCTTCACGTACCCGGTCAGCAGATGCCCGTAGTGCGGCAACCCGTTGGCAAACGGCGGCCCGTCGTAGAAGACGAACTCGTTACTCCCGTCCTGCCCCGCCTCCCGCCCGTCCACCGACGCCTGAAACGTCCCGTCCCGCTCCCAGTACTCGAGCACCCCAAGCTCAACCCCCGGAAAGTCCGGAACCCCACCCAGCCGCCCACCAGTCCTCGGATAACTCACCCGCCGATCGTAAGCGCGGCACCAACCGACCGCCCCCCGCGGACGGATAACCCCGCGCGTCACGCCTTCTCCCCTGACACACGCCCGGAGGAGGCACAACACCAGTGGATATCCCCCCGTCCTGACGGGTGTGGACTCAGGGTCTGCCTAGTGGCGCCGACGGACAGGAGGTCTCCGCCCTGCCGGCCGGCGCTCAGGCGGGAACCACATGCCACCTGACCCCTACGTCCCGTCGGCAGATCTCATCTGCAGCAACCACACCCACCTTCGCCCACCTGCCTGGAGCGCGATCACGGCCTGCAACGCGCTAAAGGCGCCGAACCAGCAGCCGCCGCCGAAGGCGGTGGCCGGGCTTCAGCGAATGTTGTGGAGTAAGGCTGACTGGAGGTAGCCGAGCCAGTCGTAGAGGTCGTAGGTGAGGCGGCGGGGGTCGTCGTCGGGGAGTTTCTCCCAGGTGGCGTAGTCGTCTTCTTCTTTGATGTCCAGGCGGGTGCCGATCGCCAGCCGGAGATCGTTGAGAGCTCGCAGCCAGGACAGCTGCTCGTCGGGCTCGAGGGCGATCTCGTCGGCGCCGGACTCCTCCAGGGCGGACAGCACCCGCTTGGCGTCGGTGATCTTGCCGTCGCGCAGCCCGCGCTCGGTGAACCGGCGGAACTCCGCCGACGCCATGTCGTCCTCGGAGTACGCGTCCGGCAGCAGCCGCTGCAGTACGACGTCCTCCGGCGGCGACGTCGGCCCGTCACTGTCGAGCAGCGCGGCGAGCGGGTCCGACGACTCGGTGGCGCGCGGCGGCATCCCGTCGTACAGGAGCTCGACCAGGTTGCGGAGCAGGTTCGCCAGGATGTCCGCCTCGTGCTCGGCGAAACTGACGACGACGGTCTTGCGGCGCTTGCGGAACCGTGTCACGACTTCTCGCAGGTGGCCCACAGGCCGTAGGAGTGCATGGCTTCGACGTCGCGTTCCATCGCCTCTCGGTTCCCGTTCGACACCGCCGACTTGCCCTCCTGGTGGACCTGCAGCATCAGCTTCTCCGCCTTGTGCTTGGAGTAGCCGAAGTAGGTCTGGAACACGAAGGTGACGTAGTCCATCAGGTTGACCGGGTCGTTCCAGACGATCGTCACCCACGGCGGGCTCAGCTCGATCGCCTCGTCGACCTCGGGGCTCTCGAGTTCGCTGGGTGCGGTGCTCACCGGTCCATTCTCTCCATCATCGGTTCGTCGTTCGCAATAGGCTGCCCTTGTGACGCACTCGACCGCGCTGCTGACAGACCACTACGAGCTCACCATGCTGCAGGCCAGCCTGGCCGACGGCACGGCGCATCGCCGATCGGTCTTCGAGCTGTTCGCCCGCCGGCTCCCGGACGGCCGCCGGTACGGCGTGGTGGCCGGCGTGAACCGGTTGCTCGACGCGCTCGACCGGTTCCGCTTCGACGAGCAGTCGATCGCGTTCCTGGCCGATCGGGGTGTCGTGGACCAGGCTACCCGCGACTGGCTCGCGGACTACCGGTTCACCGGCGACATCTCCGGTTACGCCGACGGCGAGATCTACTTCCCGGGCTCCCCGGTGCTGGTGGTGGAGTCCAGCTTCGCCGAGGCGGTGCTCCTGGAAACCGTTTTCTTGTCCATCCTGAACCACGACTCCGCGGTCGCCTCGGCGGCGTCCCGGATGACCTGGTGGGCCGGCGGCCGGCCGTGTATCGAGATGGGCTCGCGCCGGACCCACGAGGAGGCCGCGGTCGCCGCCGCGCTGGCGGCGTACATCGGCGGCTTCACCGCCACCTCGAACCTGGAGGCCGCCCGCCGGTTCGGCATCCCCAGCACCGGTACGGCGGCGCACTCGTTCACCCTGCTGCACGACAAGGAGCGGGAGGCGTTCACCTCCCAGGTCGATGCCCTCGGCAAGGGAACGACGCTGCTCGTGGACACCTACGACGTGGCCGAGGCGGTCCGGACCGCGATCGACATCACCGGGCCCGAGCTGGGCGCGGTCCGGCTGGACTCCGGCGACCTGCCGTCGCTGGCCGGCCAGGTCCGTGAGCAGCTTGACTCGCTCGGCGCGACCAAGACCCGGATCATCGTCACCAGCGACCTGGACGAGTTCCAGATCGCCGCCCTGGCGCCGGCGCCGGTCGACGGGTACGGCGTGGGGACCGCGCTGGTCACGGGGAGCGGCCACCCGACCAGCGGGTTCGTCTACAAGCTGGTCGCCCGCGAGGACGCCGACGGCACGCTGCTCCCGGTGGCGAAGAAGAGTCCGGACAAGATCTCGATCGGCGGCCGGAAGTGGGCGTTGCGCCGGCGCACGGCCGCCGGGGTCGCCGAGGTCGAGCTGATCGGCGTCGGCGAGCCGCCGGCGGACGACGGCGACGACCGCGAGCTGCTGAAGGTCCTGGTCGAGGGCGGCAAGATCGTCGGCCGCACCACGCCCGAGGAGTCCCAGGCGCACCACCTGAAGGTCCGCGACGAGCTCCCGCGCTACGCCAGCCAGCTGAGCCGCGGCGAGGCCGCCATCCCGACCGAGTACGTCGGCGACTACGACGCCCGGAATCCGTTCCTCTCGCGGAGCCACATGTGAGCACTGAACCCCAGGCATGGCCCGCCGACGCGCCGGCCAGTGAGGCGGACGTGCTGGTCGCGATGCGGTTCGCGGACCGCGCGGCCCGCAAGGCGGTCGCCGAGGAGCTGGCCGGCACCGGCCTGCACACCGGGCAGGAGCTCGTGCTGGCCAAGCTCCTGCACCACGGCTCGCTGCCGGTCGCCAAGCTGGCGAAGGTGCTCGACGTCGAGGTGCCGACCGCGACCAAGACCACCCAGCGGATGGAGACCGCCGGTTTGGTACGCCGGGTGAAGAACTCGACCGACGCCCGTCAGGTCAGCATCGAGCTCACCGACCGCGGCGCCGAGCTGGCCAAGACCGTCCAGAAGATCTACGACCGGGCCGGCCGCCGCGCCCTCGCCGCGCTCAGCCCCGAGGACCGTCGCGTGCTCCGCAACCTGCTGTGGACCATCACGACAACCCTCGAGCCGATGGATCAGGCTTGAGCGGGTAAATAGGTGTCCAGGTAAGGGTTGCGGAACTTGCCGTTCGGGTCGTACTTCGCGGCCAGGTCGATGAAGTCGGCGACCTTCGGGTAGCACGAGCGCAGGTACGCCGCGTCGGCCGCGAAGACCTTCCCCCAGTGCGGCCGGGCGCCGAGCGGGTTGAGCGCCTCCTCGAGCGCGAGCACGACCGGGCGTACGGCGGCCTCGTCCTGGATCCAGGTGAAGTGCAGGGCGACCGTGTCACGGCCCTGGCTCGGGCTCAGCCACAGCTCGTCGGCGGCGATCGTGCGTACCTCGGACACCTGGATGACCGGCGCCAGCTGGTTGCCCAGGGCTCGCAAGACCTCGAAGGACTCGGCGGCCTTGGCCCGCGGCACGAAGTACTCGGACTGCAGCTCGTCGCCGTTGCTCGGGGTGAACTCGAGCCGGAAGTGCGGCAGCCGCTCGTTCCACGGCCCCGGCACACCGCCCTGCTGGGTGGCGTAGTCGGCCGGCATCGTCTTGATCGGGTGCCGGGCTCCGTCGGCGACGTGCGCACCGAGCCAGTCGGGTTCGATCGGCGCACCCGCGCGCTGCTTGCGCCAGACCATCACGTCCGGGTCGACCCAGTCGGTGAACGCGCTGACGCTGTACGCGCTGCCCATCACCTCGGCGAAGTCGGATCCGAGCCGATCGACCGGCAATCCGTCGTACACGACCTGGCTGATCTCGTACGACGGTTGCACGTCGAGCGTCAGGCTCACCGTCACCCCGAGCGCGCCGACCGAGATGATCGAGCCGGCGAAGTCGGCGTCGCCGCGGGTCAGCGTGACCAACTCGCCGGACGCGTCGACGAACGTGATCGCGTTGACCGCGTCCGCCAGCGGGCCGTTGGTGTCACCGGAGCCGTGCGTCCCGGTCGAGCAGGCGCCGGCGACCGAGATGTGTGGCAGCGAACCGAGGTTGTGCAGGGCGAGTCCGCGGGACTGCAGGGCCGCGGTGATCTCGCCGTACCGGAGCCCGGCCGAGACGGTCACGCCGCCGTCGCCGACCTCGATCACCTTCGGCAGGTCTGCGACCGTGACCAGCGTGCCGGTGCTGTCGGCGATCCGGTTGAACGAATGCCCGGTGCCGAGCACGCGCACCTTCTCGTTCCGGGCGACGAGCTCCTGCAGCTCGGGCACCGACGCCGGCCGCTCGAGCGGACTCTCGAAGCTGATGTTCCCGGCCCAGTTGGTCAGCTGTGTCATCGATGGCCCCTTCTCTCCGGCCCGACTCTCGCACATCCGCCCACGCCCGGGCAGGACGGTCTTATCCCTTGGAGTACGGCGAAAGGTTTCGGGCGGCGGGGAGCAGTTCGAACGCGTCGGAACCACTCTGGTAAGGCGCGACTCCACCTGACGGACAGCGTGGTTGGATGGCTCCCGATGATCATCTGTTTCGGGGCGGCCGGGTTCTGGTTCCTGGTGTTCTGCCTGAGTTTCTGGCGGGACCGGCGGTTGTTCCGGAACGGGATCTTCCTGGTGCTGACGCTGATGTTCGCCGGGCTCGGCGTGATCTTCGCGCTGGACGCGGTCTCGGACACCGCCGCCCGGCTGCTCGTGGTCGCGATCCTGGCCGCCATCCCGGTGACGATCGCCGTCCTCGCGGTGTTCCTGGTGGTCAACGGCATCACGATGCTGCGCCGCGAAGGCCGTCGCCCGGCCAACCTGCTGTCCCTCGCCGCGGGTCTCGGCATCATCGGCCTGGTCGTCTTCGGCATCGCCGTCCAGCAGCTCGGCTGGGAACCACTCGCCGCGGTCCGGTCGGTCCTGATCGGCGTCCTGACCTACATCTCGTTCCTGTTCGTCTGCTTCCTCGCCTACGCCTTCGTCTACAGCCGGGTCCGCTCGTCCCGGAAGGTCGACTTCATCATCGTCCTCGGCTCCGGCCTGCGCGGTTCCCGGGTCCCGCCGCTGCTCGCGAGCCGGCTGGACCGCGCGAAGCAGGTGTACGACCGGGCGCTGCGCAAGGGCCGCTCACCGGTGATCATCACCTCCGGCGGCCAGGGCCCGGACGAGGACATCCCCGAGTCGCACGCGATGGCGTCGTACCTGATCGAGCGCGGGGTGCCGGCCGACCGGGTGCTGCGGGAAGACAAGTCGACCAGCACGTGGGAGAACCTGACCTTCAGCCGTGAACTCATGGTCGCCCGGAAGCCGAAGTACCGCTGCCTGATCGTGACGAACAACTTCCACGCCTTCCGCGCCGCCCTCACCGCCCGCCGGGCGAAGGTCAACGGCCAGGTCGTCGGCTCCCCGACCGCCACCTACTACTGGCCGACGGCAACCATCCGCGAGTTCGTCGCCATCCTCTACACCCACCGCTACCTGAACGGCGCCATCTGCCTCCTGATCGCAGCCGCCGCGATCACCCAGCACCTCTAGCGGATCAGGACCAGAGCTCGAACGGCTCGTCGATCTCCTCACCGGCCAGGAAGCCGGTCAGCAGGCCCGGCAGGTTCCGCGGGTAGAACAGCTCCTCGCTGGCGACCACCTCGGCGATCGGCCACCACCGGAAGCCGAAGTAGTCCTCTTTCTCGTCGTCGAACCGCCCGGACTCGTCGATGTCCGGCCCCGGTCCGCTGAGCCGCACCTGGCACACCACCTCGTGCTGCAGGTGCCGGGCCGCCCGATGCCGGAAGGCCGCCGTACGGCGCCAGGTCGGTGACCCCACCTGGTCGGCCGTGGCAACGATTCCCGTCTCCTCCTGCAACTCGCGCAGCGCCGTGTCCACCACGGTCTCCCCCGGATCGATGCCGCCACCGGGGAGTTCCCACCAGACCCCCAACTCCGGGGCGCCGAACTCGCGGGTGTGGAAGAGCAGGATCCGGTCCTGGTCGTCGCGGACAACGAGCCGGACCACGTCCCGCTCGACGATGGGCAGGTCGTTCGGTAGTGCCGTCATCGGGCTCCTTCCCCAGCAGAAGACGGCTCGAGCATAACCTCGGCCTAGCCCAGCATCAGGACCGCGGCCGTCACCCCGGCGACCACGATCAGCACGCGCAGCAGCGTTGCCGGGAGGCGGCGGCCGATGTGGGAGCCTACGTAGCCGCCGACGACGGAGCCGGCGGCCAGGAGGCCGGCGGCGGTGACGTCGAGGTCGGCGACGAAGACGAAGATGAGGCCGGCGACGAGGTTCGCGGCCAGCAGCGCGAGGGTCTTCAGGGCGTTGACGATGCGCAGGTCGAGATCGAGGCCGAGGCCGAGCACCGCCATCATCATCACGCCCGCGCCGGCGCCGAAGTAGCCGCCGTACACGCCGGTCAGCGCGGCGAAGAACGTGGTTGCCGGCGACATCGTGGTCCGCTCGGCGTGCGGGCCCTCGTGCCGCGACCGCAGCCACTTCGTGATCCACGGCTGCACGCCGACGATCAGGCAGGTGAACAGAATCAGCCACGGCGCCAGCGACGCGAACACCCCGGGCGGCAACGCCAGCAGCAGCGCCGCGCCACCGATCGCGCCGATCGCACAGGTCAGTACGACGGCAACTGAGTGAGCTCGCGGCACTTCGCGAAGCTCGCGCCGGTACCCGAACGACCCACTGGCCGCGGCCGGAAGCAGGCCGACGGTGTTGGACACGTTCGCCACGACCGGCGGGATCCCGAGCGCGATCAGCACCGGGAAGCTGAGCAACGACGCGACCCCGACCGTCGACGTCAACACGCCGGCGCCGAGACCCGCAGCGACCACCGCCAGATGTTCGGGACCCGTCACGACTGCTCGCGGAGCAGCGCGACGTCGGAGACCAGCATGACGTGCTCGTGCATCGCTGCGGCCGCGGCATCCGGGTCACCGGCCGCGATCGCGTCCGCCACCTTCCGGTGACCGGCCAGCGACTCGCGCGGCCGCCCCGGCTGGGACAGCGACTCCGACCGGGTCTCCCGGATCAGGTCGTGGATCGCCGCCATCATCTGGGTGAGCAACTCCGACCGCGCCGCCGCGGTGATCGCGCCGTGGAGCTGCTCGTCCGCGTCCACCCCGCGTCCGCCGGTCTCGATGTCGCGCTCCATCCGGTCGAGCGCCGCCCGGATCGCGGTGAGGTCGTCGTCGGTACGCCGTACCGCTGCCAGCGCGGCCAGCTTCGACTCGAGCGCGTCGCGGGCCTCGATGATCTCCGGCAACCGATCGGCATGCGCGCGGATCGCCTCGATCACCGCTCCAGTCCGGGCCCGCTCGGTCAGCACTGTCCCATCGCCGTGCCGGACCACGACCACGCCGATCACCTCCAGCGCGACCAGCGCCTGGCTCAGGGTCGCCCGGCTGACGCCGAGCCGCTGGGCCAGTTCACGCTCCGGTGGCAGGCGGTCACCGGGCAGCAGGCCGTTCTCCTTGATCCAGGTGGAGATCTGGTCGGCGACCTGCTCGTAGAGGCGCGACCGAAGTACCGGACGAGGCGGTACCAGTCTTCCGGGCAGCGGCGAGTCCATACAACCCAGCTTATTGACAACTGGCCCATTGGGCTATTGGCTAGGCCACTGAGCCAAATACTGCCAAGTAGGCATCCCCGGAAGAAGGAACCACCACGCTCCCCAGATGGCCGCATCACAACGCATCACCGCCGCGGCACTCGAATCTGTCGGGGCCGTTCACCACGTCATCCCCGAGCCCGACACCCCTGAGTCTTTCTGCCAGGCCGTGGCGGCCGAGTGCGCAGCCCGCCTCACCGGACTATCCGGCCGAGGCGTGCCAGTGGGGACAGGCTGAGGGTCAGCGGGGACAGGAACAGACCGGCGATCGTGGCGGCGAGGGCTGCCCGGACGCCGAAGACGCCGGCCGCTGCGCCGCCGAGCAAGGCGCCGACCGGGGTCAGACCCATGCCGAGGAAGGCGATGGTGGCCACCACTCGGCCCTGCACGGTGTCCGGGGTGACGGCTTGGCGGATCGCCATGATGGCCACGTCGACGGTTTGGCTGAAGACGCCGTACAGGAAGTTGATGGTGACGAGGGCGGCCACGGTGACCGTGGTCGAGCCGTGCAAGGCGGCGGTCGAGAGCATCACCAGGTCGGAGATGAGCGCGGCGAAGACGACGACTCGGCCGTAGCCGAACCAGCGCGGCATCCGGCTGGAGAGCAGCGACCCGGCCAACGCACCCGGGCCGAAGGCCGCCAGGACGAGACCCATGGCCGCGCCCGGCAGTTCGAGCGAGCGGGACAGGAACAGGATGTACACCGTCATCATGGCGGTGAAGAAGAACTGGTAGACGCAGGTCGCCATCGCGATCGCCCGCAGCGAGCTGTCGCGGACGACCAGCCACAGCCCGTCCCGGATGCCGCCGGACGGGGCGACCGGCCGGGCGTCGGGAAGACGCCAGATCGAGACGACCGAGACCAGGAAGCCGACCGCGCTCCCCAGCACCGCGAGCGGTGCGGTGAGCAACGACACCAGCGCACCGCCGATCGCCGGCCCGGAGATCTGCGCCGCCGACTTGCTGCCCTCAAGGATGCTGTTGCCCTGGGCAAGCTGATCCTGGCGGACCAGCCGCGTGAAGGACGCCTGGCAGGCGACGTCGAAGCACACGCTGAACACGCCGATGACGAACGCGACGACGTACAGGAACGGCAGCCCGAGCGTCCACGCGATCGGGACGAGCCCGAGCAGGACGGCCCGGCCGAGGTCGGCGTACACCATCATCCGGCGCGCTCGCCACCGGTCGACCAGCACGCCGACGAACAGGGAGACCAGCAGGATCGGTACCTGCTGCGCGGCCCGCAGGCCGCCGAGCTGAGCAGCACTGGCGCCGAGCGAGACGACCGCTACCAACGGCAGCGTCACCTGACTGGCGTAGGCGGCGAACAACGAGGCGCTCTGGCCGATCCAGAGCTTGCGAAAGTCGGCTTCCGCCCACAAAGACGGCACAAGGATTCCTTCGAGTCAGCCCGAATCCGGGCAGGGGAAACCGTGCCACCTCCACCGAAGCAGCACGCGATGACAGGTGCGTCAGCGCGTGCCGGGGCGACCGACCATCACCAACTCCTCGCACTCTCGACTCCCCCGCACCCTAGCCACCGCGCTCCCGGCGGGGCCAGCGGATTTCCTCAGGTACGGCGTTCGCGGTAGGCGCGGGTTTTGGTCCGATTGCCGCAGCGGTCGGGCGAGCACCAGCGGGCGCGGCCCGGGCGGGACTGGTCGTAGAAGATCCAGTGGCAGTCGTCGGCAGGGCACATCTTGAGCCGGGTCCACCGGCCGCGAGCAGTGAGGTCGGCGGCGGTCAGGAGGAGTTTGGTGAGGGCTGCCTCGACGCCGGCACCTGCGGGGGACAGCGCGACACCGGAGTCTGGATCGACGGTGACGGTGAGCGTCAGGTCCAGGTGGGTTGCCTCGCCGGGGGTTTGCTTGGTGCCGTTGCGGAAGGCTGTGCGAAGGCGTAGCGCCTGCGCGAGGTGCGCTTTGGTGACTTGGCGGTTTTCGATGAGGTCGTGGTCTCGTAGCCAGTCGCGCAGGGCAGTCGGGGAATCCAAGGTGTCGTGGGGCTGCAGGCGTTCGCCGTGACGGCGGAACTCGCGGAGGTCGAGGGTGTTGACGAAGGCGTGGACCAGGGCGACGTCCGTGGGCAAGGACGTCATAGCTTGGCTTCGAAGCTGGCGGCGAGATACGCGTCGAGGTCCGGGCCGCCGGGGTTCGCGAGCACATGCTGCAGCCACGCGCGCCGTTCGAAGTCGGTGACCGCGAGCTCCCAGACACAGCCGATCGCAGCGCTCGAGTGTGGCGCGAGCTGGTCCGGCTCGTCGCCCGGAGCCGACAGCATCCGCTGGTGGATCTCGTTCTGCGCGGCCCACCAGTCGATCAGGACGTACGAACGCCGGCCGGCCTCGTGGACGATGACGAACCCGACGCCATGCGGCTCGTCATCGTCCAGGAAGGTCGGCAGTTGCTTCACGGCACGCTCAGCCGCCGCGACCAGAGCAGCATCAGGCCGGCCGCTCTTCGCGATGCCGTAGTACTTCACCCGCCACCCGTCGAGCTCTCGCAGTCCGAGGTAGCTGATGGTTCGCGGCTGGTGCGGTCCCGTGATCATCTTGCGACACTAGTTACTGCAATTAACTGGTGTCAACAACGGATACCACGCGGCGGTACGACGCCGTCCGCGAAGTAGGCGTCGATCTTCGCGCGGGCGCAGGCGTTGACCATGTAGAGCGTGTGCCCCGGACCGTCGTGGTACACGGACCCGCTCCCCGGGACCTGGTCGATCACCCGCGCGGCCGAGTCGTACTCGCTCCAGTTGCCGGCCATCAGCAACGGCGGCAGTCCCTTCGGCAGCGCGGCCGGCTCGTTCTGCACCGGCACCGGCCAGCCGACACACGACAACATCGCGTAGGCGATCGTGCCGGATGCACCCGTGTACGGCGCTGCCGCCTCCATCCGCCGTACTTGTCGCTGCAGCTCGCGCTGGTTGGCCGGCCGCGGCCAGTCGGTGCACTCGACCACGCCGGGCGTCGGCGTGTACGGGTACGGCGGGTTGGGCCGAGCCGGCGTGAACCCGGACGCGTCACCCGCGAGGGCCTGCTTGATCGCCTGGGTCAGCTTCGGGTACGCCTCGGGCCCGCGCCTCGCGAGCTGGAGTCCGAGCGCCCGCAGGTCGTTCCCGTCGTACGTCGTCCCCGCTGCCGGAGCCGGGATCGGCGTGCGACTCGCCTTCGCCACGAGCCGTTGCCACTGCGCCGGTGAGCATTTGCACCAATCGAAGTAGCGCGTCAGGAAGCTCTGCACGTCCCGCGCAAGCTTGGGCAACTCACGGTCCCAGTTGGCCGCGCTGTGGTTCCAGGTCCCGTCCAGCACGAGGGCGCGGACGTGGTGCGGGTAGAGCCGGGCGTACGCCTGCGCCAGGAAGCCGCCGTACGACGCCCCGTAGAAGTTGACCTTCGACTCGCCGAGCGCCTGCCGGATCGCCTCGAGGTCGTGCGCCTGGCTGGCCGAGTCCATCGACTCGAACAGTTGTGGATCTTTCGCCTGGCACTTCGACGCCACGGCCCGGTTCGCCGCCGCGAGCCGGTCGAACTCGGCCTGGTTGCGCGGCAGCCGCGGCAGTCGCGCCCCACTCCACTCGCAGTCCAGGTTGGTGCTCAAGCCGGGCACGTTGGGTCCGCCGCGCATGTCCCAGGTGACGATGTCCATCTGCTGCCGCAACCCGGCGAACGCCTCGGCGCCGCCGTACGAGCGCATCAGGTCGATGCTCATCCCCATCGGCCCGCCGAAGTTGACCAGCACCGAGCCCTGCGGGTTGGCGGCGGTCGAGCGCAACCTGCCGACCATCAAGGTGAGCTGCCGGCCGCCCGGGTCGTCCCAGTCGACCGGGACCTGCATGGACGCACATTCGATCCCGACCTCGCCCGGCCCACCGGGGCACTCGCCCCAGTCCAGGCTCGGTGCCGGCACTGTCACCGCGTTCATCGCGAGCGCAGCGATCGTGAGTAGTTTGACCATGCCGGCCACGCTGCCGTCGATGGCAGGCGAGCACATCGGACGGCGGGCCGACAGACCTGGGTCCGAGGTCGGCGGCCGGCCGGTCGGTTAGGTTCGTCGAGTGACGGAGTCCGCGTTGACCCGGCGACAGTTGATCGCCGCCGACTGCCTCATCGCCGTCGTGTACGCCTTCACGGCTCCTTCGGACGCTCCTTGGTGGTCCCTGATCTTGATGGTGGCGCTCGCTGTGCCGGTCGCCATCCGACGGATCTGGCCGCTGCCGACGCTGGCCGCCGTACTCGTCGCATCCGCCGCCGCGATCGCCACCCAGACCCTGCGCGACCCGCTGCTGGCCGCCTGCTACGTCCTGTACGTCGTCGGCCTGACCTACGCGCGACCACGGCCGCCGGCAACCAGGCGCCTGGTCAGCGCGGGCGGCGGAACCGCCTTCGTCGTCCTCGTCCTCGCCCTGATCGGCGGCTCGCCGCAGGGTTCGACGAGTGTCGTCCTGGTGCTGACCGGCCTGGCCGGCATGTACGGCGCCTGGACGCTAGGTCGCGTGGTCCGGGATCGGCGCGCCGCGGCGGTGCGGGCGGCCCAAGCGCTCGCCGAGCAGGCGGTCTCGGACGAACGGCTCCGGATCGCCCGCGAGCTGCACGACATCGTTGCCCACAGCATGGGACTGATCGCGGTCAAGGCCGGCGTCGCCAACCACGTCCTGCACGTCAAGCCCGACGAGGTCTCGGACGCGCTGGCCGTCATCGAAACCACGAGCCGCGACGCACTGGTCGAGCTTCGCCACATGCTCAGCCTCCTGCGTACGACGGATGAGCCGCCGACGGCAGGTCTGTCCGCGCTCCCGGAACTGGCGGCCCGGGTGGAATCCACCGGGGTCCAGGTCGAACTCCTCGTCGAAGTGACCGACCCGCTCCCGGAGGCGGTCGAGCTGGCGGTCCATCGTATCGTCCAGGAGTGCTTGACCAACGTCACCAGACACGCGCGAGCACGTCGTTGCCGGGTGCACGTTTCCGGTGACGCATCCGCCGTACGGCTCGAAGTAACCGATGACGGCGTGGGCGGAACGGTGACCGAAGGGCATGGGCTGATCGGGATCCGGGAGCGGGTGAGCATGTACGGCGGGACGTTCCGGGCCGGGCCTCGATCGCCGACCGGCTTCGAGGTCGTCGTCCAACTGCCGATCGGAGTGCGCGCGTGACCGACATCCGGGTCCTGGTGGCGGACGACCAGGCGTTGTTGCGCGGCAGCTTCCGGGTGCTGATCGACACCACTCCCGGTCTCGTGACGGTCGGCGAGGCAGCGGACGGCGTGGAAGCCGTCGAGCTCGCCCGCCGCGAGCGGCCGGACGTCGTCCTGATGGATGTCCGGATGCCGCGACTCGACGGGATCGAGGCCACGCGGCAACTCTGTCGCGAGGACGCCGGGGTGCGGGTGCTGATCCTGACGATGTTCGACCTGGACGACTCCGTGTACGCCGCCCTGCGCGCCGGCGCGAGCGGGTTCCTCCTGAAGGACGTCCCGCCCACTGAGTTGCTCCAGGCAATCAAAGTCGTGGCGGCCGGCGAAGGGCTGCTCGCACCCTCCATCACGCGCCGGCTGATCGCCGAGTTCGCCCGCCTGGCCGAGCCCGGCCAGGCGCCGCTGCACGGACTCGACGGCGTGACCGAGCGCGAGCGCGAGGTCCTGTCCCTGATCGCCCGCGGCCTGTCCAACAAGGAGATCTGCGACCACCTGCACGTCGGCCACGGCACTGTGAAGACGCACATCGGCCACCTGCTCGCCAAGCTCCACGCCCGCGACCGCGCCCAACTCGTCATCACCGCCTACGAGTCGGGCCTGGTTCAGCCACGACGGCGGTAGCGGCCGGCGGATCGGACCGCCGGCCGCCCGAAGCTCACGCGCCGGTCGGCAGGTCGCGGTCCCGGCGCCAGGAGAAGTTCACCGGGTTGGTGAACGTTCCGGGCACCTTGCCGAGGCCCTTGATCACGGTGGCGCCGTGGCCGACGGCGTACAGGTAGCCGTTGCCGGTGTCCTTGTCGATGCCGAGCAGCAGCGTGCCGGTGCTGCCGCAGCGCGCCGTCACCAGCGACTCGAACCCCTGCCAGGTGGAGCTCCGAACCTTCTTCACCACCGGCTTCATCGGGGTCGTGGTCGGGATCCGGACCGTGTAGAGCCCACCGCTGCCGGTGTTCATCAGGAACGTGTCGTAGGTCCTGGTCTGGCTGATCAATGCCATCGCCTTGACCGCCCCGAACCCGGTCGCCGTACCACTGGGCCGCCAGACCGGCTGCCCGGCGTTGTGGGTGACGTTCCAGCGCTGCAGGATCCCGTCGGTCCGCAGACCGTAGCCGGTCCAGCGCTCGGTCGTCGACGACGTCAGGACGGTCGACAGGTCGAGCGCCTTGAACGCTCCCCAGCCGCCCCCGATCCGATCCATCGATCCGAAGGGCCCGCTGCCGTCCGGCTCCATCACGTACCCGTGCTCGTACAGCACGGTTCCCAAGGTGACCAAGCCGGAGTGGATCGTCCCGGGCAGTTCCGCGTGCGACCCGTACTCCCAGCTGCTGCTGAGCCGGGCCTGGCCGTCCGGATAGAGGCCCCGGGCAACGACCCTGTTCTCTGTCCGGGTGATCGGCGCGGTCGCCCGGAACCCCTGGATCCAGTGGTCCCCGCCGGCCGTCACCGCCCCTGCTTTGACCTCACAGGCAGCTGCGGCCCCCGCCGTACTGCCGTGTGCCGTGGATGGCGCCGCCGCGACCAGCAAGCCGGCCGCCAAGATCGTCGCCGCCATCGTTCCCCTGATGCCATACCGATTCATCTCTCACCCCCGGTAGAAAAGCACTACCCGAGGGGATGCACGGCACGCCGCAAAAGTTGCCTTGCATCCTGGTAGTTAGACGGCTAAGTTTTGTGATTAGCCGACTAACTACATGAAGGGTACGGCAATGGACCTGGGGTTGCAGGATGTGGCGGTGCTGGTGACGGGTGGGTCGTCCGGGATCGGGCGGGCTGCTGCGATCGGATATGGGCGGGAAGGGGCGCGGGTTGCGATCACCTACAACGCGCGCAAGGACGCGGCCGAGGCGGTGGCCGAGGAGATCGAGGCGGCGGGGCGGTACGGCGTACGTCGTACCGATGGATCTGAACGAGCCGGACACCATCGCCGCCGCGGTGGAAGCGACCGTGCAGCGGTGGGGCGGGCTGGACGTGGTGGTGGGGAACGCGGTCAACTGGGGCAACGCCGGGTTCCACGACCGGCCGATGAAGGTCGAGGACGGCCCGGCCGACTGGTGGGTTCCGGTGATGCGCGGCAATCTCGAGGGCAACTACCACCTCGTGCAGCAGGTGGCGCCCGCGTTGCGACGGTCGGAGCACGGCCGGCTGGTACTGATCTCGACGGACCTGGCCGAGCGCGGTCTGCCCGGCTCCTGGCCGTACTCCGCCGCGAAGGCCGGGCTGCACGGCCTGGTCGCGAGTCTCCAGCACGACCTGGGCCAGGACGGCGTACTGGTCAACGTGGTGATGCCCGGGATCACGCTGGAGAACGGTGAGCACCGGGCGATCCCGAAACCCGCGCTCGAGCAGATCGCGGCCACGTTCAGCGCCCGCAAACTGCCGGACACCGCCGAACTGGCCAACGCGATCCTGTTCCTCACCTCACCGCGGACGACCGCGATTCAGGGCGAGATCCTCCGCGTCACCGGCGGCAGCCTGATCCCGGGCTAGCGGATCCTGACAGCGGCGGCCGCGCTCCTCCGGACGTTGCGGCCGTCGCTGACCTCGACCTGGTAGGCGACCGACTGGCCGCTGGTCAGGCCGCTGTCGCTGAACGTCGTCACGACAGGCTTGGTCCACGAGTACGACGTACGCTTCCAGCTCCCCACCTTCGTCTTGCCCCGGTACAGCGTGTAGGTCAGCGAGATGTTGTCCAGGTCGAGCACGGTCGGGAAGCTGACCGCCGCCCGGTTGACCCGGGTGCTGGACACCTTCGGCGCCGCCGGCAACCCCGGCCGCGCGCCACCGGGAGCGTTGGTGAAACGGGTCAGCCCCTGCTGGGAGACGCCGTTCACCCGGGTGAAGTCGCCGCCGACCCAGACGTCGTTGCCGCCGGACGCTAACGCCAGCGGACCGACTTCGGTGCTGCCGCCCGCGTTCGTGTTCGGGAACCACGGGCCGAGCTTGCCGGTGATTCCGCTGTAGACCAGCAGGTGGTGCATGCCGGTCTTGTCCGAGAAGCCGCCGTCCCGGCTGCAGTCGTGCGCGTGCGAGCCCTTGTAGACCCAGTTGCCGATCGCCTTGACCGCCTCGGTTGCGCCGAGGCACTTGCTCTGCCACAGCAGCTTGCCGGTCGACGCGTCGGCCGCGAGCACACCGTCGTAGCAGCCGATGCCGCTGCCGGCGTTCGCGACGAAGACCTTGTTGCCGAGGATGTCGATGTCCTTGACCCGGCTGTCACAGTCGACCGTCTTCGCCGGGATTGCCGCGGCGGCCGGCATCGAGTAGGCAGCGCCCGTGGTGGTGTTCAGCATCGCGAGCGCATGGTGCGGCACACCCTGCAGGGTCATGAAACCGCCGCCGACGAAGACCCGCTTCCCATCCGCCGAGAGCTCGATCGCGTGCACGTCGTCGTCGGCGTCCGGGTTCCAGGACGTCAGGACACCGGTCCTCAAGCTGATCGCGGCCAGCCGGTTCCGGACCACGTTGTCCACCCGGCCGAACGAACCGCCGACGTAGACGGTGTTGCCTCGGATCGCCAGCGCCGCGACCCGGTAGTTGATCGCCGGGTCCCAGCCGCTGACGAGCTCACCGGTCGCCGCGCTGAACAACGCGACCCGCTTGCGGGACACCCCGTTGACCGTGGTGAAGTCGCCGCCGATGACGACCCACTTGCCGTCCGGGCTCGTGGCGATGCTCCACACCGCGCCGTTCAGCGTCGGCGCGAACCGCGTCGGCAGACCGGTGCTGCGGTTGAAGGCGGCGAGGTAGGTCCGGGCCGCGTCACCTTGCCCGAGCGCCTTGCCGGGCTGCCGGATCCGGGTGAACAGGCCACCGGCGTACACGGTGTTCCCGGCGACGGCGAGCGCGTTCACGCTGGCGTTGGTCTGCCAGGTCGTCTGGCTGACCGCCGACACCGCCGAGGCGAACCCCGGCGCCGCGGCCTCCACCGGACGGCCCGAGGGAATCAGGGCCGCAGCAACCACGGCCGCGGTCGTGACCACCGCCAGAAAAGCCTTCTTCATCATGAATCCCCCGTGCGCGAACCCGACTTGTGACCCGACCTGTGACGTTGTGCCACCACACGATAACTGTCAGCGCAGGCCGGGGCGAAAACGCACCCGCGGCGCGCGCTCGCCGTACCGGGGTGGTGACACTTGTACCGTGGGCACAGGACCCTGGAGAAGGAGCGTCGCGATGGCCCGGGCACTGATTGTGGTTGACGTGCAGAACGACTTCTGCGAAGGCGGGAGCCTGGCCGTCAAGGGTGGTGCGGACGTGGCGTTCCGAATCGGCGAGCTGCTGCACAAGTGGTACGAGGCCGACCCGGGTGACAAGCAGTACGAGTACGTCGTGGCCACCCGGGACCATCACATCGACCCGGGCGACCACTTCTCCAAGACCCCCGACTACATCGACTCCTGGCCGCGGCACTGCGTCGCCGGCACCGACGGCGTCAGCTTCCACCCGAACATGGACCCGCAGCCGTTCGACGCGATCTTCGACAAGGGTGAGTACGCGGCCGCCTACTCAGGCTTCGAGGGCAAGTCCCACGGCGACGGCCGGGCGCTCGCGGACTGGCTGCGGGAGAAGGGCGTCACCGACGTCGACGTCTGCGGGCTCGCCACCGACTACTGTGTCCGCGCGACCGCCCTGGACGCCAAGCAGGCAGGCTTCGGTACGACGGTCCTGACCCGGCTGACCGCGGGAGTCGCCCCGGCGACGACCGAGCAGGCTCTCACCGAGCTCAGCGCCGCCGGGGTCAAGCTCACCTGACCGGCGCCCCCGGGCCGAGTGGGATCCCGAGCGCCCACCAGGAACTGCCGCCAACCGTGCTCCCGCAGGCTGGCGACCCCGTCCCTGAGCACGTTCATGAAGGTTGCCGGAGACAACTACACCGTCCCGGGGAAGGCCATGTGATGCGGCGAGGCGCCGTACGGGACGGCCGGGGCGACCACTGCACGCCCACCCAGCGGCTCGGCCACGAGGTCGGCGACACCCACGGCCCACACGGTGTCGGTGGCCATCGCCATCCCGCCGCCGTGCTGTTCCTGCGCCCCGACCGGGATGATGACCAACGGCGCCCGCCGTACGGCGTCCTGCGCCTCGTCGGTCGTCATCTCCGCGAGTCTCCGGAGACTTTTCGCCACCCGCTGACACTTTTCCTCCGCACAACGGCTGCTCATGCGAGCTCCGGGCTTGCGGAGGAACTTGTAGTGGCGGGTGTGTGGGCTCGGGGTGGACCGGGGTGGTGCTTATCGTGCCGGGGTGGATGAGCGGAGTTTCGGGGCGGGTGTCACGGCCAGTGTGTTCGGGGGGCTGGGGATTGGGGTGGGCGTCGGGGTGGTGGTCGGGATCGTTGGGACGGCGATCTCGGCTGGGGAGTGCCTGCCTGAGGAGGAGTGCCTTGCGGTTCTGAGCGGTATGGCGTACGGCCTCATCGCCGGTGTGATCGCCGCCGCCATCGCGGTAATCGTGCTGGCGGTTCGGTTGCGGGTGGGCGGGATCTTCGGGGTCGGGGTGGCTGTGGCCATGGGGTTGCTCGTCGGCGCGGTATGGGTTGCGATGTTGGGGCAGGCTCGGTTGCTCGTGTTTCTGGCTGGGGTCGTGCTTGTCGTCGCCTGCGTGCTCAACAGCAGCCAGCGGCGGCAGTGGGCTCGGCCGTCGCGGGGTTCGCTGCTGGTTGCGGCCGGGTTTCTGGTGCTCGCCGGGCTGCCTGCGGGGTGGATGTTGGGCGACGTGTGGTCCGAGCAGCAGCGGATCGAGGAAGTCGTCGAGCGGCCGCTGCAAACCGACCTGGACGGCACCTGGCCGTACTCCGTTGAGTACTCGAGCACGGGGATCGACTACCTAGTCTTCGAGCCGCCGTCCAACGGTTCCCGCATCGCCGAGGTGGAGGTCAGCATCCGCAACCTCGCCCCCGACCAGGCACCCTGTACCGGCTTCACCGACGTGACCGGAGGACCGGTCACGCAGTGCTCGGAGGTTGAACCCGGCCTGTGGCAAGCACGCGGCCCCGAAGGCGAGAGCCGGTACTTCGTGCACGCCGACGAACGCCAGTGGGCCTACGTACGAGCCGGGACGTACGGCGGCGGCGACGCCCAGCGCAGGCACGATGCGCGCGCCGAGCAGATCGCCCGCGACCTTGAACCGCGCTCCGCCTGGCCGCTCGCCGCAGACTCCGTCGGCTGCGGCTTCTGCGAGTGGCTGACCTAATTCAGGCCAAGCCCAGCGGCGCGAGCTTGGAGAGGTTGAGCACAGCGACCACATACATCAGGGGTTGATGATGATGGGAGCACCGCCGGAGACCAAGGACCAGTCACCGCCAACGAAGGTGGCCGGGTCGACAGTGCCGGTGGCGGTGACGTAGTCGATCATCAGCTGGCGGATCTCGACCTGGCGGTTGTAGACGACCGGGGCGGTCGTGATGTGGGGGAAGTTGCCGCCGCCCGACTGCCGGTAGTTGTTCACGGCCACGACGAACTGCTGGTCCGCCGCCACCGCGACTCCGCCGTACGCGAGGTCCGTGATTCGTGACCCGACCGGCTTCGCGATGTCGATCACGTAGCTGAGCGGCTTCGTCAGCCCGCCGACGATGTCGTAGTTGTAGTCCGGCGTGCCGTTCGGCGCGGTCTGCGTCGGCGCGTTGGTCACCTGATCGGACGTGAACGGCCCGGTCCCCATCACCTGCTTGTAGTACTGCGCGGAGTACTCCAGGTACTCCCCGAGCTGCGTCCCCGTCATCGTCACCGCGAGCAAACTGTTGTCGAACACGTACAACCCGGCCACGTCCCGGATCGACACGTCACCCGCCGGGATCGCCGCCGCCCGGTTGAACGGCGCGACGATCGCCAGCACCGGCAGCGCGGCCTCCGGCGTACCGGCGAGCGCCTTCGCGACCGCGTCGGCCTGGATGAAGGTGACGAAGTCCAGCGCGGTGGTGCTCTCCCACGGCGCGGTCGCCGCGGACATCGCCTCCGTGCAGGTGCCGATCCTCGAGTTCACGTACTCGATCACCGTGTCGTGGTCCTGCTGCAGTACGGCGACCACGTTCGGGTCCGCGTCGACGGTGTTTGCGTTCAGCACCTGGGCATGCCGATCGACGACCTTCCACTGGCCGTGGTCGTTGCGCATGTCCAGCTCGATCAGCGACAACCGCATGCCCCACTTCAGCGGCTCGGTCAGCACTGCCTGCTCGCCGGTCTGGAGGTTCGTCACCAGCCGCTCGGGGATCTCCTGGTGCGCGTGCCCGACGAGTACGGCGTCGATGCCCGGCACGGTCTCGACCATCAGCGCGGACGCGTTCTCGGGGACCGGCAGGGCGTCGCCGTACGACGAGGACAGACCCATCCCGGAGTGCACGGCCACGATCACCACGTCCGCGCCGGCCTCGCGAACCCGCGGGACCCACACCTGCGCGAGCTCGACGACACCGCCGAACTTGATCTTGTTCTCGACCACCGCCTTGTCCCAGATCGCGATCCCGGGGTTGGTCAGGCCGAGGATGCCGACGGTGATCGGCTGCTCGCCCGGCACCTGCATCTGCTTCAGCACGTACGGGGGGAAGACGGGCTCGCCGGTCGTCCAGTCCTGCGCGTTCGCCCCAAGCAGCGGGAAGTCGAGTTGCTGCTGGAACTTCCGCAGCACATCGAGGCCGTAGTTGAACTCATGGTTGCCCAGGGCTGCGGCGTCGTACCCGATCTCGTTCATCGCGGCTGCGACCGGGTGCAGGTGGCCGTCGGTGATCGGGGCGATCCTGGCGAAGTAGTACGCGAGCTGGGTGCCCTGGATGGTGTCGCCGGCGTCCAACAGCAGCGGGCGCGGGGCGCGCGGGTCGGCGGCGATCCGATCCCGGACCGCGGTGACCAGGGTGGATACCTTCGCCAGCCCGATGTCGTTGTGCGCGGAGTCGTCGTACTCAGTGTCCTTGAAGTAGTCCCAGTTGAGGACGTTGCCGTGCAGGTCGGTGGTGCCCATCACGGTCAGCCGGACCGTCTCACCAGTCATGCATCCGCCTCACGAGTCGCTCACGCCGGGACTGCCGGCCTGGACCGCAAACGATACGGCCGACGCGCCCCACCCCGATGCCGGGTTGGCCCCGCATGCACGAGAGGATGCCCGTCATGACCAAGCCGCCCGGCAAGCTTCTGCCGTTGGTCGCCGCCCTCCTCTGCGGTGCCGTTCTCGCCCAGGCCGCCGAACCGGCCGACCACTCTGTCACCAGTGCAGCGCCTGCGATGCAGGCCTCAACCCATGCGCCGTTGACGATTCCCGTCGTACGTCATCCGGCCGCGGTGCCGCGGAAGAAGCAGCAGCCGGCGCGGCAACGCCGTACGTCGACCACGGCAACATCCACGACGACCGACTGGAACCTGGCTGCGCACGGCAAGGTCCTGTACCTGACCTTCGACGACGGGCCGCAGAAGGAGTGGACGCCGAAGGTCCTGCAGGTGCTGGCGAAACACCGCGCCAAGGCAACATTCTTCGTCCTCGGCCGCGAGGCGGCCGCGCATCCCGACCTGGTCGCGCTGACCAGGGCGGCGGGTCACCGGATCGGCAACCACACCTGGGATCACCCGAGGCTGACCAAGCTCCCCGCGGACAAGATGCGGCAGGAGATCCTGACCGGGGTGAAGTCGAAGTGCTTCCGGCCGCCGTTCCGGGACACGAACGCGCACGTCGAGGCGGTCGCCGCGTCGAACCACCAGCGCCAGGTGCTGTGGGACGTCGACACTCTCGACTGGTCCAAGCCGGGTACGGCGAAGATCGAGCGAGCGATCCTGAAAGGAGCAAGGCCCGGCGCGATCATCCTGCTGCACGACGGCGGCGGCAACCGCTCCGAGACCGTCGCCGCGCTCGACCGCGCGCTCACTCAACTGACTCGCCAGGGGTACACCTACCAGGCCCTGCCCTGCTAGCGAACAAAGTCGGCATACTCTGCGTCACAGTCGGGGACGGAGCCGCTACCTCACGACCGGCGGACTGCCGGATCGTGACCCAAGGAGCTCACCGATGCAGAAAAACCGAACCCTGATCGCTGTGGTGGCAGCCGTCGCCATGGCTGCGGTCGCCACTGGTGGCGCCGTCGCCTACCGCCAGGGTCCCCGTGCCGACGCGGAGTCTGCCGCCAAGCCGCTCGGCGGCCTGCCGACCCCGGCCGGCGCGACCACGCCGAGCCCGTCCACGCCGAGCCGGACGCCGAACGCCTCCACGGTCGCCGTGAAGCCGACGCAGAAGGCCTCGGGCCCGGTCAAGACGGCCGTCGTACTCGACAAGCTGCCCATCGGACGGGTGCCGCAGATCGCCTACCTGAGCGGCCGGACGGTCCGCGGTGGAGCCGGTGGGGACGTCAAGGTCCCCGGCTTGCAGGACATCCACGCGATCGCGCGGCTGCGGCAGTCGGTGCTCGCGGTGGTGAGCGCGGGCGACAACACGACCGAGATGCTGACGCTGGGCTCGGACGGCGCCATCTTGCGGCGGACTCCGAACGTCACCGGGATCGTCACCACCGAGGACGGTACGGCCGCGGCGTACAACACCACCCTGATGTCCGATCTCGGTGAGGACGAGGCGGGCACCACCGTGTACGCGGAAGCGGACAAGGTCCAGAAGGTCACCGTGCCAGGGGTTTGGCACGCGACCCTGCTCGGCTACGTCAACAGCAAGGTCTACTTCCAGGCCTCGGGCACGCAGGACGGCAAGACCTGGACTCTGTACGAGTGGACTCCGGGCGCCGCGAAGGCGACCGCGCTCAAGAGCGTGTCGAAGCCGACGGCTGTGTCCGGCGATGGTGCGGTGGCCGCGTCGCTGACCGCTCTGAACGACCAGCACAGCTGCACGAGTGTGCTGTCGATCGCGAGTGGCAAGCGGCTGTGGCGCACGTGTGAGTACCAGGTCGACAGCTTCACGCAGGACGGCTCCACCGCGATCGCCGGCCCCATCTACCGCGACGGGTACGGCGACGGCATGGCAGCCGCCCTGGATGCGAAGACCGGCCGCCTGCTGCACGAGTGGTCCGGCGTCTTCCTGCAGACAGTCGCCGAGGACGACCAGCACCTGCTGATCCGCGCCGACACCGGTCAGGAGACGCGAGCCGCGATCATCCGCTGCACCATCTCCACCGGCGCCTGCGAACTGGCCACCCCGCTCGCCACTGGCAACCTCATGATCGGCAGCTAACGAGCCACCCCAGGCCGGTCAGGTGACGACGCCGGCGCGGCCGCCGGAGAAGTGCTTGAGCGCCTGGTCGATGACGTGCACCGGCTGGTCGAGCGCGTTCACCAGGAAGAGCCCGGTCGGCCGGAGCAGCGGGTTGGGCTTGACGACGGTCCGTACGGCTGGCTGGTCCAGACCGCGGACGCCAGCCGTGGTGGCGCCGATGCCCGGAGCGAGCTGAAGCTCCAGCGCGTACTGCCCGAAGAGTTTCACCTGCCGGAACCCCTGGACGGTCTGCCACGGCAACACCACCGGGTACGCCGCCCCTTCACACGCCAACTCGAGCGCCTTGGGCGACATCCGCATCGCGATCGGCTGCACGTCGTTGGCGTCGTACCACCGCTGCCGCTCGCCGTCGAGCCGGAAGAACAGCACCGTGCTCAGCACCAGCGGCGCCATCGCCACGATCAGCAACAACGCAAACGGCCACAGGCCCGCTCCCCGAAACGACACCAACGCGTACAGCGCCGCCAGGATCCCCACCACGCCGAGCGCCAGCGTCACCCACGCTCCCCGCCGCTGCACCCTCCGCACATGCACCCGCCGCCCCCGCACCGCCTCCCGATCAATACCCACCACAAACGCCCCATCCACACTCACCCCCCAAGACTCCCACAGCCACCCCAACCGCGGTTCAGGTGTTGCGGCGGCCGGACCAGGTCCAGGCGTAGACGCCGTCGTCTACTGCTTGGCCGGCTTCGCCTAGTTCGAGGGGGCGGAAGGTGTCGACCATGACGGCGAGTTCTTCGAAGCGTTCGGCGCCGAGGGAGGCTTCGATGGCTGCGGGCTGCGGCCCGTGGGCGTAGCCGCCGGGGTGCAGGGAGATGGAGCCGAGGCCGATGCCGGAGCCCTTGCGCGCCTCGTAGTCGCCGCCGCAGTAGAACATCACCTCGTCGGAGTCGACGTTCGAGTGGTAGTACGGCACCGGGACGGACAACGGGTGGTAGTCCACCTTCCGCGGCACGAAGTTGCAGACGACGAAGTTGTAGCCCTCGAACACCTGGTGCACCGGCGGCGGCTGGTGGATACGCCCCGTGATCGGCTCGTAGTCGCTCACGTTGAACGTGTACGGGTACAGGCACCCGTCCCACCCCACCACGTCGAACGGATGCGTCGCGTACACCATTCGCGACCCGACGATCCCGCCCGGCCCGTTGCCGCGATGCTTCACCAGCACCTCGACGTCGTTGCCCTCCACAACCAACGGCTCGGCCGCCGCATGCAGGTCGCGCTCACAGTACGGCGCGTGCTCGAGGAACTGCCCGTACCGGGACAGGTACCGCTTCGGCGGCGCGATGTGCGAGTTTGCCTCGATGCTGTACGCGTGTACGCCGTCCACCCCCGGCAGCCAGCGGTGCGTCGTCGCCCGCGGGATGATGACGTAGTCGCCCTCGACCGCGTTCAGCACACCGAACACGGTCTCCACGGTCGCCGACCCCTTCTCGACGTACACGCACTCGTCGCCGATCGCGTTGCGGTAGTGCGGCGACGGCTGCTCGGCGACGACGTACGAGATCCGGACGTCGCCGTTGCCGAGCACCAGCCGCCTGTCCTCCACCGCGTTGCTCTTCGACGTGTCCGTGAACAGATCGTGCAGCTTCAGATGCCGCGGCGTGAGCGGATGGTTCGCGACGGTGGCGAGGTCGGGCAGCTCCCACACCTGCGAGTCGACGATCGCGGACGGTACGCCGGCGTGATACAGCAGCGACGAGTCCGACGAGAACCCCTCCTCCCCCATCAGCTCCTCGTAGTACAGCCCGCCGTCCGGTTTCCGGAACTGGGTGTGCCGCTTCGGTGGAATCTCCCCGACCTGCCGGTAGAACGCCATCTCACTGACTCCAGGTGTACGATAGTCGAACGCATGCGTCCGCTTACCGAAAGCATCCGTTAGGCTCGGACCCATGTCAACCGTCCCTGCCCTGTTCCGGCACCTGGTCGACGACGCCTCCGTGTTCCCGCCCGGGGACCTGCCGCTGGCCGAGGCGGTCGCCGCGCACCGGGCGCACCGCCAGTCCGCGTACGCCGACCTGGTCGGGCCGTTCGTGTGCGCCGACGAGGACCTGATGAAGGTCGCCGCCGAGGCCGCCCGGACCGGGCCGGCCCCGCTCGAGGTCACCGTCGTGATCACCGGCGGCGCCGGTGGCATCGAGCCCGCCGTCCGGTACGGCGACCGGTCCGCCGACGTCGAGGTGAAAGCGGTCGAGGTGCGGCTGCGCAACGAGGAAGACCTGTCCCGCAACGCGCTCCGCGTGGTGCGTGCCTGCGACGACTGCCTGGACGAGGAGAACGCGTTCGTCGAGGTCGGCCTGGACGGCGCCTGGGAGCGCGCCCTGGACGTCGTCGCCGACGCCGGGTACGCGGCCAAGCTCCGCACCGGCGGCCTCGACGCCGCGCTGTTCCCGTCGGAGGCCCAGGTCGCGGCGTTCATCACCGCCTGCCTCGATCGTGAGGTCGCGTTCAAGTGCACGGCCGGCCTGCACAACGCCGTGCGGCACACCGCGGCAGACACCGGGTTCGAGCACCACGGGTTCCTCAACGTGCTGCTCGCCACTCGCGCCTCGCTCGACGGCGCTTCGCAGGACGAGTTGGCCGCCGTACTGGCCGATCGCGACGCCGAGCAGCTCGCGGCCCGCGCGAACGAACTCTCGGACGACCAGGCGGCAAGCACCCGCCGATGGTTCACCTCGTTCGGCTCCTGCAGCATCGAGGAGCCGCGCCACGACCTGACCGCCCTCAAACTGATGGAGGCTCAGCAGTGAGCTGGATCGACATCCCCGCGGGCTCGCCGTTCGGGCCGGACAACCTGCCGCTCGGCGTGTTCCGGCACAACGACGAGGAGCCGCGGGTGGGCGCCGCGATCGGCGACCAGGTCATCGATCTCGCGCCGGTCGCGTCCGCGCAGATGCTGGACGGATCGCAGCTGTTCGCCCGGCCGTCGCTGAACGACTTCCTCGCGCTCGGCCGCCCGGCCTGGCAGGCGACCCGGGAGTGGCTGCTCGACCTGGTCCGCAACGAGAACGACCGCGACGTGGTCGAGCCGCACCTGATCCCGCAGTCCGCGGTGACGATGCAGCTGCCGTTCGAGGTCGGCGACTACGTCGACTTCTACGCCTCCGAGCACCACGCGACCAACCTCGGCCGGCTGTTCCGGCCGGACTCCGAGCCGCTGCTCCCGAACTGGAAGCACCTCCCGGTCGGCTACCACGGCCGGTCCGGCACGATCGTTGCCAGCGGCACCGAAATCGTCCGCCCGTCCGGTCAGCGCAAGGCCCCGGACGCGCCCGCGCCGACCTTCGGACCGTCCCAGCGCCTCGACATCGAGGTCGAGCTCGGCTACGTCGTCGGTACGCCGTCCACGCTCGGCAAGCCCGTCTCCGTCGAGGACTTCCGCGAGCATGTGTACGGCGTGGTGCTGGTGAACGACTGGTCGGCACGGGACCTGCAGGCGTGGGAGTACGTCCCGCTCGGCCCGTTCCTGGGCAAGTCGTTCGCCACCTCGATCTCCCCGTGGGTGGTGTCACTCGACGCGCTCGCGGAGGCCGCCGTACCGCTGCCGGCGCAGGATCCGCCGGTCCTTCCGTACCTGGCCGGCGAGAAGCTGGAGAACTACGACATCACCTTCGAGGTCCGGCTCAACGGGCACCTGGTGAGCTCGCCGCAGTACAAGGAGACCTACTGGTCGCCGGCCCAGATGCTCGCCCACATGACCGTCAACGGCGCCTCGGTCCGCACCGGCGACCTGTACGCGTCCGGCACGATCAGCGGGCCCGAGCCGGACCAGCGCGGCTCGTTCATCGAACTCACCTGGGGCGGCCGCGAGCCACTCACCCTCGACGGCAAGCAACACACCTTCCTCGAGAACGGCGACCAAGTGACCATCACCGCCTGGGCCACCACCCCCGCAGGCCCCCTCGGCCTCGGCGAGGTGACCGGCAAAATCCTTCCTGCCTGAACCCAGCCCACTCCGCCGAGCCGAAGGCGAGGCTGATCTTGTTCATTACTGTTCGTTTCTCTTGACCTGCTAGCGGTTACGTGCGAACTTTCTCCGCATGAAACGTTCAGTGGGGCATGGGGTACTGGCTGTAGCGCTGGCTGCCGGTGTGCTGAGCGTGCCTGCGGGCGCGCACGCCGCCGGCCTGACGCTGCGGTCGAACGAGCTGACGGTCACCGTGGGAGCCGACTTCCCACGCGTGATCAAGTACGTCGACAACGCGTCCGGCCAGGCGCTCGGCGGCCAACCGGAGACGATCTCGACAGTCACGATCGACGGTGTCGCGCGGACCGCGCACCTGACCGCGCCACCCGCGGTCAGCGGCAGCACGGCGTCGTACGAACTCGCCTTCGACGCGCTTCCCGGCGTCGAGCTGGACGCGAGCCTGAGCGTGACCGGGCGGGTGACGACGTTCAAGGTCGACGCCGTCCGGGACACCGAGGCGTCGCGGGTGCACACGATCGACATCCCGAACCACGATCTGGTGTCCGTCGCCAGCACCGACACCGGCGCGACGACCGCGTTCACCACGCTCGACCCCGACTCGACCCGGACCGCGGACAAGATCACTCCGATCACATCCGCAACGCCCGCGGAGCCGTCCGCGACCGGAGCGGCGTACGCCTTCGTGAACACCACCGGCCTGGCCGCCGGCATCGAGTCGAACTCGGTCTACGACAAGCCGTCCGGCCAGTCCGTCGACGACGGCGCCCGGTTCTGGCACCGCGCCCGGAAGGCCGCCGACGGCACGACCCGCGTCGGCGTCTGGAGCGGCCAGTGGACGTACCGCGCCGACACCTCGCCGTACACCGAACCGCTGCCCTGGGCGAAGGTCGTGGTCACCCCCGACGCGAACCAGGACCAGACGGTCGACTGGCAGGACGGCGCGATCGCGTTCCGCTCGATCATGACCGGGCCGAAGGGCGGCGACCAGGTCAAGGACCGCGTCGTCACGCACATCCCGTTCAACTTCGCCAGCCAGGCGACGCACCCGTTCCTGCGCACTCTGGACGACGTGAAGCGGATCTCGCTGGCCACCGACGGCCTCGGCCAGATGGCGGTGCTGAAGGGGTACGGCTCGGAGGGCCACGACTCGGCGCACCCGGACTACGGCGGCAACTACAACACCCGGGCCGGCGGTCTCGCCGACCTCAACACCCTGCTGAAGAAGGGCAAGGCCTGGAACGCCGCCTTCGGGGTGCACGTGAACGCGACCGAGTCGTACCCGGAGGCGAACGCGTTCAGCGAGGACCTGGTCGACAAGAACGCCAAGGGCTGGAACTGGCTGAACCAGAGCTACTACATCAAGCAGCGCCCTGACCTTGCCTCCGGCAACATCGTGAAGCGGTTCCAGCAGCTCCGCGACGAGACCGACGCGAACCTGCAGGAACTGTACATCGACGTGTACTACCAGTCCGGCTGGCTGGCCGATGGCCTGACCCGGCAGCTGGCTGATCAGGGGTGGCAGATCGCCACCGAGTGGGCCGACCGGCACGAGCGGACGTCGCTGTGGTCGCACTGGGCCAACGACCTCGACTACGGCGGCGCCACCAACAAGGGCCTGAACTCGAAGATCATCCGGTTCGTCCGCAACCACGAGAAGGACGTCTGGAACAACGACCCGATCCTCGGCCAGACCAGCCTGGTCGAATTCGAGGGCTGGACCGGCGAGACCGACTGGAACGCGTTCTACCCCAACATCTGGCAGAAGAACCTGCCGGCCAAGTACCTCCAGCAGCAGCAGATCACCGACTGGAACGCCGACGGCATCAGCTTCACCGGCGGCGTCCGGGGGACGGTCGAGAACGGCAAGCGGACCGTGTACGACGGAACCGCGAAGGTGCTCGACGGCGACAAGTACCTGCTGCCGTGGGACGGCAACAAGAAGCTGTACCACTACAACCCGGCCGGCGGCCGCACCACCTGGCAGCTCCCGGCAGCCTTCAACCGGGTCGAGAAGTTCTCGGTCTACAAGCTGACCGACACCGGCCGGGTCAAGGTCGCGAGCGCCCCGGTCCGCAACGGCGCCGTCACCCTCGACGCCACCGCCGGCCAGCCCTACGTCCTCTACCCCGACGCGGCGCCGACCCCGAGTCCGGCGAACTGGGGTGACGGCTCGCACCTGAAGGACCCGGGCTTCAACGCCGGCAACCTGCAGGCCTGGGACGCCACCGGCGCGACGATCGCCCGGCTGGACAACGGTCAGTACGTCGCGAGTCTCGGCGCCAAGGCGTCGTCCCTGCGGCAGCGCATCACCGGCCTCACCGCCGGCCGCACTTACAGCGCCTCCGCCTGGATCGAGGTCGAGCCCGGCAAGTCCCGTCCGACCACCATCACCGTCGACGGCGTCAAGAACACCATCACCCGCTCGACCGCCCAGAACATGGTTGCCTCGGACGACAAGCACGACGCGTACTACCAGCGCGTCCGCGTCGTCTTCACCGCCAAGGGCACCACCGCTCAACTTGCCGTCGGAGCGGCGGCCGGCGCCGCCAAGGTCCGGATCGACGACGTCCGCGTGGTCGAGACCAAGCGGCCCGCCGCGGGGTTGGTCGATGACTTCGAGAACGTCGACCAAGGCTGGGGCCCGTTCGTGAAGGGCGACTCCGGCGGTGTCACCGACCCACGGACGAGCCTCGCGAAGAAGCACGCGCCGTACACGCAAGCAGGGTGGAACGGGAAGCTCGTCGACGACGTGCTCGACGGCGAGTGGTCGCTCAAGTCGCACGAGGAGAACGCGGGCCTCGTCTACCGCACGACGCCGTGGACGGTGAACTTCCAGCCCGGTCACAAGTACAGGGTCAGCTTCGGCTACGAGAGCGGTCGCGCCGGCCAGTACGCCTGGGTGCAGGGCGTCGACCGGCCGGACTCCGTCGAGGTCAAGGCGGCGCCGATCGGTGAGCGACGGACGAAGGCGACCTTCAGCCAGGAGTTCGTGGCCGGTTGCGGCGGCGACTACTGGGTCGGCCTGCGCAAGCTGTCCGGCGGTGGCGACCAGGCCGATTTCATCCTGGACGACTTCGCCGTCACCGACCTGGGTACGACGTCCGAGCCGGCCGACTGCACGTCGATCGCGCTGACCGGCGTGACCGGCCTGGTCTCCGGCGAGGCGAACACCCTCGTCACCACGTTCACCAACAACGACGTTGTGGCCGCCAAAGACATCACGCTGGGGCTGACCGCTCCCGACGGCTGGACGGTCACGGCAACGACTCCGGCGACCCACGCGACCGTTGCTGCGGGCACCAGTGTGACGACGAAGTGGGATGTCACGCCGCCGGCCGGCACGCCGGAAGGCAAGTACATGCTGACGGCAACAGGTGGCCGCGCGACGACCACCGCAGAGGCGACCGTCCTGCCGCCGGGGATCGTGCCGCAGTCCCGGATCACGGTGGCCGACGTGAGCAGTGAGGACGTCGCCACCGGTGGGGCCGCGACCGAGGCGCTGGACGGAAACCCCAGCACACTCTGGCATTCCGCCTGGTCTCAGGTGTCGCCGCCGGCCGGTTTCCCGCACCACATCACGCTCGACCTCGGATCGACGTACCAGGTGGACGGGTTCGGCTACCTGCCGCGGCAGAGCGGGACGAACGGGATGTTCAAGGGCTACGAGCTCTACGTCAGCGCCGACGGCCAGGACTGGGGCACGCCGGTCGCGACCGGTGAGTTCCCGAACTCGACGGCCAACCAGCGGCTCAGCTTCACCGCCAAGCCCGGCCGGTACGTGAAGTTCGTCGGCACGAGCTCGCTCAACGGCGCGGTCTTCGGCTCGGCCGCCGAGCTGAACGTCTACGGGACCAGGTAGCGGGCCCCGACCACGCCAACTGGGGGCCCTGCACAGGCTATTTCCTCTGCAAGGCCCCCAGTTTCTGTCACCACCCCCGGAGGCCGGCAACCCGCGCGCCGCTGTGGGACTCGCGGTTAAGACTGAGTCTCAGGTTCGGGCGGGAGGACCAGGCGGGCAAGGGCGCCCACTCCGGGGGCGGTACCGAAGGTCAGGTCGGCGCCGAGGACCTTGGCGTGGCCGGCGGCGATGGTCAGGCCGAGGCCGTGACCCACGCCGCGCTCGGCCATCCCGGACCGGAACCGGCGCGGGCCCTCGGCAATCAACTCCTCCGGGTACCCGTTGCCGTGGTCAACCACCTCGACGGTCCGGCCGGACACCTTGACCTCGATCGGCGGCTTGCCGTGCCGCAGCCCGTTGACGATCAGGTTGGCCAGGATCCGCTCGATCCGGCGCGAGTCGGTGGATACCGTGACGTCCGCGCCGTTCTGGTGGACCACGACACTGTCCGGAGCGAGCGACTGCTGCATCCGCAACCGGCCGACGGCCGACCCGACGAACGCGCCCAGCCCGACCAGCTCCAGGTCGGCCTGCTCGACGCCCGAGTCGAACCGGGCGATCTCGAGCAGGTCCTCGACGAGTCGTCGCAGCACCTTGGCCCGGTCGCGGACCAGTTCACTCGGACGCCCGGGTGGCAGCAGCTCGGCGGCGGTGGTCAGCCCGGTGACCGGCGTACGTAGATCGTGCGCGACGTCAGCGGTGAACCGTCGCTCGGCCTCCAGTTGACCGCGCAACGAACTGGCCATCGTGTCCAGGGCGGTCGCGAGCGACTGCACCTCGTCCTTGCCCTTGCCGACCGCCTCGGCCGCGGACGCATCCAGGTCGCCGGCCGCGATCCGGCGCGCCGTCCCGGCGACCGCGACGATCCGCTTGGACAGGCTGCCGGCCAGGATCACGCTGACCAGCGCCACCAGCCCGACAGTGCCGATCCCGCCGAGGATGAGCGCCTGCCGGAGCGCGTTCATCGAGTCGTCGCTGGTCTCGTAGTCCTGCACGATCGACAGGATCTTGCCGTCCTTGACCCCGACCGCGGCCCACATCTTCGCGTTCGGCGACCCGGTCTTGAACGTCGCCCGCTTGCCTTCCAGCACCGCGTCCCGCAGCTGCGGCGGCAGGTCCGGGTCGTCCAGCTTGGACCCGAACACCGGCACGCCGTCGCGGTCGTAGGCGGACGCGGCCAGCTGGATCCGCTCGTCGGCGAAACTCCGCGTCCGGTCCAGCCGGGCCGACTGGGCCTGGGTGTAGACCGCGACGCAGAGCACCAGGATCGCGAGCGACGAGACCAACAGGAAGATCAGACCGAGCTTCCCGCGCAGTCCCACGTCAGTGCCTTCCGTCCTAGGTCGGTGTGCCTCCGGAGGACACTATTAGGCCCGCAGCTTGTATCCGAATCCGCGAACGGTTTCGATGCGGTCGGCCCCGATCTTGGTTCGCAGCCGTTGCAGATGCACGTCGACGAGCCGGCCGTCGCCGCCCCACTCGTAGTCCCAGACCCGCTGCAGCAGCGTGGAGCGGCTGAGCACGACCCCGGGATTGTTGGCGAACTCGATCAGCAGCTTGAGCTCGGTCGGCGTGAGCTGGACGGACGAGCCGCCCCGCCGTACCTCCAGCGCCTCCCGGTCCAGCTCCAGGTCGCCGAACGACTCCACGCCGGACCCGGCCGTCGGCGCCGGCCGCTCCGGGTCGGACACCGCCCGCCGCATCACCGCGCGCAGCCGGGCCACCAGGACCTGGGTGTCGAAGGGCTTGGTCACGTAGTCGTCCGCACCCGCTTCCAGCCCGAGTACGACGTCCAGCGCGTCGCCGCGGGCGGACACCATCACGATCGGGACGGTGCTGGTCTCGCGGATCCGGCGGCACACCGAGATGCCGTCCAGCCCGGGCAGCATGATGTCGAGCATCACGACGTCCGGGTGGATCTTCTCGAAACGCTCGATCGCCTCCAGGCCGTCCTCGGCCGTGGTGACGTCGTAGCCGTGCCGCTCGAGGGTCAACTGGGTTGCCTCACGGATCACCGCGTCGTCCTCGACCATCAGGATCCGCGCTGCCGGTTCTTCCGGTACCACCGAACTTCAGTCTCCCTTGTTGTCCGTCGAGCTCACCTTGGTCATCTGCCGGCCGTTCCAACGGTAGACCTCGACCCGCCGACCCGAGGGGCAGCAGACCTTGTCGTCGAGTGTGTAGATCTTCGACTCGACCACCAGGTCACCCTGCGGGCTGGCGTTGATCGTCGGCTGCTCGACCTTCAGGCTCCAGATCGGCCGCGGACCGGCGGGTTCGAGCGCGATCAGGAAGATACCGAAGACGAAGTTCTCGATGGTGTGGATCAGGACGATCTGCTGAGGCGTTCCGTTGTGCATAACATCAACGGACTTACCCCTGCTCAGGCAACGCGAAATCACCGTGCAATTCGTCAGCACCCGCCGGGAGATGTCCGGAAGGCGCTTGTCGGCCAGCAGCTTGACCCGCACCTGGGCCAGGTCGACGGCCGCTGCGGGGGTCCGGACGGTCTCCTCTGGAGCGATCCCCTCGCCCATCACCGAGGGGCTGCCGGAGGGAGCCGCGCTGGTGGCCGGCGCGTCGGCGCCCTCGACCCGCAGGCCGCCGCCGTTCGCGCAGGCAGACAGGCCGACCAGGGCGGAGGCAGTCACGACCGCGGTCAGCAGGGTCCGGCGACAGGCACCGGCGGAGGCGCGCCCGGTTCGCCACATGCGCATAGGGCGCCTCCTACCCTGCCTCATCGATTCCCCCGGGAGATTCAGACAACTGCCTTCCATAGTGCTGGCCGGACGTCACATTCGACGGCCATGGACGTCGAATGGCCTCGGCAGTTCCGTTGCGGTTGGGTCACAGCCGCCCTACTCGGCCACCACCTTGCCCGGGTTCAGGATGTTCTTCGGGTCCAGCGCGGCCTTGATCGCCCGGTGCACGTCGAGCGCGACCGGGCCGATCTCCTCGGCCAGCCAGGTCCGCTTCAGCACGCCGACCCCGTGCTCGCCGGTGATCGTGCCACCGAGCGCGAGCCCGATCTCCATGATCCGGTCGAACGCCTGCTGGGCCCGCTCGGCCTGGCCGGGGTCGGTCGGGTCGAAGACCACGGTCGGGTGCATGTTGCCGTCGCCGGCATGCCCGAGCACACCGACGGTGATGTCGAGCTCCTTCGCCAGCGCCTCGGTCCGGCCGATGAACTCGGCCAGCCGGGAACGCGGCACGCAGACGTCGTCGATCATCGTCGTACCGAGCTGGTCGAGCGCGAGCAGCGCGGCCCGCCGGGCCTCCAGCAGCAGTTCGCCCTCGGCGGGGTCTTCGGCTTCCAGGCACTCGATCGCACCGTGCTCGCGGCACAGCTTGGCCACGGTCGCGACGTCCGCGGCGCCCGCCTCGCCACCGGCGTCCGACTGGGCCAGCAGCATCGCGGCCGCCTCGGTCGGCAGGTCCATCCGCTTGTACGCGTTCACCGCGGCGATCGTGGTCCGGTCCATGATCTCCAGCAGGCTGAGCGACACGCCGCTGCGGATGATCTCGGTGATCGCCTGGCCGGCTGCGACGCCGGAGTCGAACAGCGCGGCCATCGTCCGTGGCCGGGCGGCCAGCGGGCGCAGCGCGAGCGTCGCCTCGGTGATGATGCCGAGCGTGCCCTCACTGCCGACGAGCAGCTTGGCCAGGTCGTACCCGGCGACTCCCTTGACCGTACGGCGCCCCGTCCGCAGCACCCGCCCGTCCGCGAGGACGACCTCCAGGCCGAGCACGTAGTCCGTCGTCACGCCGTACTTCACGCAGCACAGGCCGCCGGAGTTCGTGGACAGGTTGCCGCCGATCGAGCAGAACTCCCAGCTGGACGGGTCCGGCGGGTAGAACAGCCCCTGCTCCTCGACCGCCCGCGACAGCACGGCGTTGTAGACGCCCGGCTGGGTGACGACGTACCGGTCGACCGGCTCGATCTCCAGGATCCGGTCCATCTTCTCCAGCGAGATCACGATGCAGCCGTCCAGCGCGTTGGCCGCGCCGGACAGCCCCGACCGCGCCCCCTGCGGTACGACGGGCACGCCGGCCTCCGACGCGATCCGTACGGCGGCCTGCACGTGCGCGGTCTCCCGGGCCAGGACGACGGCGAGCGGCATCCCCGCCGGGCAGAACATCGCCCGGTCGTACCGGAAACTCTCCATCCGGTCCGGATCCGTCACCAGCGCCTCAGCGGGCAACGCCTGCCGCAACTGCTCGACCACGTCACTCATGGTTCGAGCCTAGTGCCCCGCGTCGGATGTCGCTTGAGTGATTGCGGTGTCCAGGTGCGTGCATCGCGGTGCTTGAGCAGTGGCCTCGATGCGGAGCATCGTGGGCGCTGGGCAAGTGCCGTGAGGTGCGTGCATGGGCGCCGCAAGCGCCAAGCGCCATCCGGCGCGGGGCACTCGTGATTACTGAGCGGTTGTGCGCAGGGCGGTGGTGTCCGGATCAGGACGGTCGGTCAGCGGGTTCGGCGGGTGGAGTTCTCCGAGATCTCCTCGTAGCCGCCGCCGTAGTTGTGGAACTCGCGGCCGATCGCGACGAAGGTGATGCCGCCCGCGGTCGCTTTCACCTTCGGCGTCCGGCAGGTTCGCTGGCCCTTCACCACCGACCCGTTGCCGCCGCTGCTGTCACAGCTGAGCACCCGGCCGTTGCTGCCGCCGCCGTACTGCACCAGGTAGGCGTTGGCCTTCGCGTTGGCCGGCATCGGCGACGCCATGGTGACCTCCGCCCAGTACTGATAGCAGTTGTCCCGGACGAGCCGGATCGTGCCCCAACTGGGTGGCTTGTTGTCCCGCAGCATCGGCGCCGACGCGATCGACTTGGCGCCCGAGCAGGCGGCGGCTTCGGCCGCCTGGGCCGGCGTCGCGGCGAGGGTGATCGCGCCCACCCCGGCCAGGCCCGCAGTGCTGAGCAGAATGCCCAGTGTCTTCATGACGAAACCCTTCCTGAATGTACGCCCCGACGCACACTCACCGGGCACACTAGCCGAACGGCCCCTGCCTTGACAGTCATTCCGGTAATCGGACGGCGACACGCCGTAATAAGTTGCACCCAGCAACAGGCAACCGCTTAACCGCCCACCGCGCACCAGGGGATATCCCCCGCGCGTGTGGGTTCTCCCCTTGCCGACGAGGGGAGAACCCACAACACACGGGGATATCCGCTGAAACGGGTCGGGGGTCAGAGGTTGCCGCGGCGTTCTTGTTCGCGTTCGATGGCTTCGAAGAGGGCCTTGAAGTTGCCCTTGCCGAAGCCCAGCGAGCCGTGCCGCTCGATCAGTTCGTAGAACACCGTCGGCCGGTCGCCGATCGGCTTGGTGAAGATCTGCAGCAGGTAGCCGTCCTCGTCCCGGTCGACCAGGATGCCGCGGCTCTTCAGTTCCTCGATCGGCACCCGGACCTTGCCGATCCGGGCCCGCAGCTCCGGGTCGTCGTAGTACGAGTCCGGCGTGTTCAGGAACTCGACGCCGTTGGACCGCATGATGTCGACGGTGCGCAGGATGTCGTTGGTGGCGAGCGCGATGTGCTGGGCGCCGGCGCCGTCGTAGAACTCCAGGAACTCGTCGATCTGCGACTTCTTCTTCGCGATGGCCGGCTCGTTCAGCGGGAACTTGACCCGGTGGTTGCCGTTGGCCACCACCTTGCTCATCAGCGCGGAGTAGTCGGTGGCGATGTCGTCGCCGATGAACTCCGCCATGTTCACGAAGCCCATCACCTTGTTGTAGAACCCGACCCACTCGTCCATCTTGCCGAGCTCGACGTTCCCGACCACGTGGTCGACGGCCTGGAACAGCCGCTTCGGGTGCCCCTCCGGCCGAGTCACCTGGGTGCTGGCGGCCACGAACCCGGGCAGGTACGGGCCGGAGTACTTGCTCCGGTCGATCAGCGTGTGCCGGGTGTCGCCGTACGCGGCGATCGCGGCCCGGCGGATGGTGCCGTGCTCGTCGGTGACGTCGTTCGGCTCCTCGAGTACGACGGCGCCCTGCCGGCGGGCGTGCTCGATGCACTTGTCCACGTCCGGGACCTCGAGCGCGAGGTCGGCCACGCCGTCGCCGTGCCGGCGGTGGTGGTCGAGCAGCGGGCTCTTCGGGCTGACCCCGCCGGTGATGACGAAGCGGGCCGAGCCGGCCTTGAGCACGTACGCCTTGCTGTCCCGGTTGCCGGTCTCCGGGCCGGAGTACGCGACCAGGTCCATCCCGAACGCGAGCTGGTAGTACTTCGCGGTCTGGGTGGCGTTGCCGACCACGAACACCACGGCGTCCATCGCGTGCACGGGGAACGGGTCGGTGCTCTCGTCGTACGGCACCAGGCCGACGAGTTGCTTCAACTGGTCGAGGTCGAGATCGGCGTCGAGCTCTGCGGGGGTGAGGTCGGTGCTGGTCATCGTGGTCCTCCCGGTTCGGGTTCGTGCCGATGAGCCTGCTGCGGCGGGACAGGTTGCGCAACACATCCCTGTTTGACTGGGCAGGTTGTGCAGTATCGTGCAGATGTTGCTGGACTATTTGGTCAGGGTGACCATTGATGGAGGCAAGTTATGTCGGTGGACGCGCTGGACGCCCGCATCCTGGCGTTGTTCGCGGCCGAGCCGCGGGTCGGCGTGCTGGAGGCGTCGCGGCGGCTCGGGGTCGCGCGTGGCACGGTGCAGGCGCGGCTGGACCGGTTGCAACGTGACGGCGTGGTCCGCGGTTGGGGGCCGGACATCGACACCACCGCGATCGGCTACCCGGTGACCGCGTTCGCCACTCTCCAGATCGAGCAGGGCTCCGGCCACACCGCGGTCGCCGAGGCGCTGGCCCGGATCCCGGAGGTCCTCGAGGTCCACACGATCACCGGCGCCGAGGATCTCTGGTGCCGGATCGTGGCCCGCTCCAACGCCGACCTCCAGCGCGTCATCGACCAGGTCGTCATCGTCCGCGGCATCCAGCGAGCCTCGACGGTGATCGCGCTGGCCGAGCAGATCCCGCACCGAGTCCTGCCCCTGGTCGAGGCGGTTGCCGAACGCCCAGGCCATCACAATGCGGGCCGGCGAGCGGACTCCCCGCCTGCGGCACCGCTCGAGGAGCGATTGTGATGGGGTGGGGGTCCGCCTAAGCGAGTCGCTTGGCGACCTCGATCGCGGCCCGGGCAACTCGGGGGCCGACGAAGTCGCGGTCGAGTTTGCCGAGGACGACCACGCCGATCGAGGCTTCGACCCCCGGTACGCCGAGAACCGGGGACGACACGCCTTGCGCGCCGGCCTGGAGCTCGCCCGAGGTGACGACGAACGGCCGGCCGGCCGGGTCGGGTTTGCGGCGGCCGGCCAGGATCGCCTTCCCCGCGGCGCCCTGGTCGAGCGCGTGCCGCGACCCCATCCGGTAGGAGACGTGGAAGTCGGTCCAGCTCGGCTCGATCACCGCGATGGCGAGCGCTTCGTCACCATCCGCGACGGTCAGGTGCGCCGTCGCACCGGTGTCTTCCGCCAACGAGCGCAGGACCGGCAACGCAGCGTCACGGAGCGTGGGCTGAACGCGCCGGCTGTAGTGCAGGACCGCGAGACCGAGCCGGGCCCGGCCTTCACTGTCACGCCGGACCAGCCGATGCAGCTCCAGCGTGTTCACCAACCGATAGACCACCGTGCGGCTGACGCCCAGGGCGGCGGCCAGCTCGGTGATCGAGAGGCCGTCCGGGGCGTCCGCCAGCAACTCGAGGACGGTGAGTCCCCGGTCGAGGGTCTGGGACGTCTCTGCGGGCACCTCCGAAGCGTATCCGTTTTTCGGGCACGGCCCGATGGCCCCGTATCTTGCTGCCGTGCGAAATTACTGGGCGCTCCTCCCCGCCATCGCCGTGATGATCGGGCTGATCCTGCTGTACGCGATCCCGACGCTGATCAATCCGCAGTGGACCAGCTCGATCCTGGGCCTGTTCCGGCAGTTCCCCGAGGACGCCCAGCCGGCCCAGAATCCAGGGCAGGATCAGGCCCGGAATCAGGCCCAGAATCAAGCGCAGAATCAGGAGCAGGCCCAGCGGCCGGCCGGGGTGCTCGGGCCGCAGCAGATCAAGTCGCGCCGGATGCTGGCCGGCTTCCTGGTCGTCGCCGCGCTCGCACTGCTCGGCTTCAACATCCAGCTGAACCGCGAGTCGAACGCCTGCTACCAGGCGGCCACCGCATGGGGCGCACTGCACGGCGAGGCCGCCGAGGACCCGTGCATCGGGATGATCTACGGCACCTTCTTCGGCGACGGCACCGGTTCGACGACCAAGGACAGCGCGCAACCGGTCCCGGCGTACCAGGTGGTGCACAAGAAGAAGCCGACGTACCTGCGCTGGATCCAGAACCCGCCCAAGTACGACGAGGCCGACCTGCTGATCGGGACCGTTATGGAGTGCGCCTCCGACCTGCGGATCACCGAGGAGGAGGACAAGGTCGTGGTCCTGATCGACGCGAACCAGCCCTGCCCGGAGACCGACAACGTCTCGCTGACCTCCTACAAGCTGAAGAAGCCGCTCGGCGACCGCAAGGTGGTCACCGTCGACGGCAAGCCGATGGAGCAGATCAACCCGGACGTCGACTCCTGGCCGACGGTCGTCAAGAAGCTGGTGACCGGCGGCTAGTTCAGCTCCCGCGTCCTGGAGTCGTAGACCCGGAACGGGCGGTTGCGGGCGAGGAGCAGCAACAGTCCGGCGATGCAGACGGCGGCGCCGCCGAGGAGGGCGATGGTCGGGGTGGTGAGCGACGCCGCCGTGCCCGCGACGAAGTCGCCCAGGCGCGGGCCGCCGGCGACCACGACGATGAAGACGCCCTGGAGCCGCCCGCGCATCGCGTCCGGCGCGGCCGACTGCAGGACGGTGTTCCGGTACGCCGAGCTGACCATGTCGGCCGCCCCCGACAGTGCGAGCAGCGCGACCCCGAGCCAGATCGTGCGGTACAGCCCGAAGAGTCCGACCGCGGCGGCGTAGACCGTGATGGCGACCACGATCGCCACGCCTTGGCGCCGTACCCGGGTCACCCAGCCGGAGAATACGACGCCGATCAGCGCCCCGATCGCCGGCGCCGCCTGCAGCAGGCCGACCGTGCGGACTCCCCCGCCGAAGAACGCGCCCGCGACCGCCGGGAACAGCGCCCGGGGTTGCGCGAACACCATCGCCAGGATGTCGGCCAGAAACGTCGCGAGCAGTGCCGGTGCCGCCCGCAGGAAGGTGAATCCCTCGAGCACCGACCGCAGGCCGGCCCGGCGCACCTCACCGGTCGGCGGCACCGACGGCAGCCGGAACAACGCGTACAGCGCCGCGGTGAAGGTCAGCACGTCGATCAGGTACGCCGCCGCGAACCCCTGCCAGGCGATCACCGCCGCACCGAGCAACGGTCCGGCGGTGAAGCCCAGGTTGAACGCGGCCTGGCTGAGCGTGTTCGCGGCCGGCAGCAGCTCGGGCCGGATCAGCCGCGGGATGATCGCCGACCGCGCCGGGTTGTTCACCGCGAAGCACGCCGACTGGCAGGCCACGACGGCGTACAGGACCCAGGTCTGGTTCCACTGCAGCTGGGACTGCAGCACCAGGACCATCGAGAGCAGCCACAGTCCGGCCGACGAGACGAGTGCGAGAGTACGACGGTCGATCGCGTCGGCCATCGCCCCGCCGTACAACCCGAACACGATCAGCGGGACGAGTGAGCACAGCCCGACCAGCCCGACCGCGAACGTCGAGTGCGACAACGCGTAGACCTGGATCGACACCGTCACCGCGGTCATCTGCTGGCCGAGCTGGGACACCGTCGACCCGACCCAAAGCCGGCGGAAGTCCGGCGACTCCTTCAACGGCCGGATGTCAGTGAGCAGACGCACCCTGACAACTTATGTCACGGCGTGAAAATACTCAGAACCGAGGGAACAGCTCGTGCTCGAGCGGCTCGCCCACGGTCAGGCCGAGCCCGTCGGTGACGACGTGCCGGGCGCCCGTGTACGTCGCCTCGGCGTCGACGTAGATCGCCACGTGCGCGATCCGCGGGTCGTCGGTCAGGTTCGGCGTCGCGGAGTGCGCCAGATAGGCGTTGTGGAAGGTGCAGTCACCGGCCCGCAGCGGGATCGTGAGCCGCTCCTCCCAGCGCAGATCCGGCGCAGCCCGGAACATGTCGTCGCGGTCGGACAAGTCCTGCCGGCGCAGGTCTTGGTGGTCGTGCGAGCCCGGGATGAACGTCATGCACCCGCGCTCCACCGGTACGTCGACCAGCGCCACCCACACGGACAGTGAGTGCCGCGAGCCACCGTGCGGCCAGTACGGCGCGTCCTGGTGGAACTCGGTGGCCGCGCCGTTGTGCGGCGGCTTGATCAGCAACTGGTCGTGCCACAGCCGCAGCGGAACCCCGGCCAGCGCCGTCGCCGCGGCGGCGAGCCGCGGGTCCAGGGTGAGCTCCTGCAGTACGTCGTCCTGCCGCCAGATGTTGACGTACTGGTTGAAGATCGGCGACTCGCTCGCGTTGTCGGCAGCGATCCCGCTCGCCGCCGCGGCCGCGTCCCGGAACCGGGCCGCCTCGTCGGCGCTGATGATGTTCCGGATCCGGACGACGCCGTCGCGGCGGTAGGCCGAAATGGTCTCTTCATCCAGCTGCGCGGCTGTCGTAGGGTCGGTGGTGGTCATCGGTCGGCTCCTCGGAATCCGTTGCCTGGTTGGTGCTTCCAGCCTCGGGCACGCACGACGGTGAGGACAGGCAGCAGTTGACCAGAACTTGACTGATCCTGACCTCCGGAGGTCGGCAATGCACAAGGTCCTCAGCAGTGAGGTCTTCGCGGACCAGCGCCTCCCGGTCGCCGGTGAACGCCTCGAACTGGTCGCCGACGTCGCACCGCACAGCCACGCGTTCTTCGAGATCGCGGTCGTGATCGCCGGCCGCGGCATCCACCTCTCGGCGGCCGGCGAGGTCACGCTCGAACCGGACTCGGTCGTGGTGCTCCGGCCGGGTGAGTGGCACGGGTACACCGACTGCGACGGGCTCGTGCTCCGCAACGCGTACCTTGGTCCGGACGTGTTCGGGTTGCTGTCCGGCGCGCTCGTCCGCGGCGGCGAGTCGCCTGAGCCGGCCCATCCCGCGGTGCAGCACGCGATGCGATTGCTGGAGGCAAGCATCGACGAGCCGTGGACGCTGGACCGGCTGGCCGGTCTGGTGAACCTCGCACCGGGGTACCTGGTCCGGCTGTTCGGGCGGACCGCAGGCATCTCACCGATGGCGTACCTGAACCGCCTCCGGGCCGAGCGCGCTGCCGGCCTGCTGATCGAGACCGAGTTGCCGATCGCCGCCATCGGGGCGATGGTCGGCTGGCACGACCCGAGCCACGCCACCCGCCGCTTCCGCTCCACCTTCGGCCTCAGCCCCTCCAGCTACCGAGCAACCTTCCGCCCGTAGCGGCGACGCGCGGGAATGGGACTGGGCGGGCAGGGGGTGGGGTGGTGGGCAAAGATGGTCACCATGAGTTCCCTTCGCACCCCTGACCCGAACCCCGGCTGGCTCTCCGAGTTCGCGCTCGAGGAGACCCGCACCCGGGTTCCGATCCTGTACGTCGAGGCCGTCCCGGCGCGTGTCGACGCCAACGGGCAGATCGAGCATGTCGGCGTACTGCTGCGCGGGTCGGCCACGACCGCCGGACAGATCACCCGGACGCTGGTGTCAGGGCGCGTGCTGCACGGCGAGTCGATCCGCGACGCGCTGCTGCGCAACATCGAGAAGGACCTCGGCCCGGCGGCGTTTCCCCGGCTGCCGGTCAGCCCGGTGCCGTTCACGGTCGCGGAGTACTTCCCGCTGCCCGGGATCAGCCCGCTGCACGACCCCCGCCAGCACGCCGTCGCCCTCGTCTACGTCGTCCCGGTGACCGGCGAGTGCAACCCGCGCCAGGACGCCCTCGAGCTCACGTGGCTGACCCCGAAGGAAGCCCTCGAGCCGAGCCTGCTGGGCGACCTCGAAGGCGGCCGCGGCCAGCTCCTCAAACAAGCCCTCGCCTGGTCCGGCGCTCTGGTCTGACTACGGGCGCCCTGAAGACGTCCGGCGCCCTGATGACGTCCGGCGCTCTGGTCTGACGTCCGCCGGGGAGGTCGCTCACCACGGCAACCGCCCCTCCTCGGCCTGCACCTCACCGGTCGGCCCGCCCGCGTCCAGCGTCGCCAGCCGGACCGCGACGGCCGCACCCTGCTCCGGCGTCCGCGGCGCGTCCCAGCCGCCCATGTCCGTCGCGCAGTTGCCGGGGTCGGCCGCGTTCACCAGGATGCCGCTCCCGCGCAGCTCGTTGGCCAGCATCACGGTCACCATGTTCACCGCCGCCTTGGACGCGTTGTACCCCAGCATCAGCATCGTCGAGAACGGCGACTCCGGATCGCCGACCAGCTCGAACGACGCCAGCGAAGTCGACATGTTGACCACCCGGGCCTGCTCCGCCTTCCGCAGCAACGGCAGCATCGCCTGCGTCACCCCGACCAGCCCGAACACGTTCACCTCGAACGCCTCCCGCAGTACGTCGCCCTCGATGCGGGACACCGCGTCGTCGCCAGGCGGGATGATCGCCGCGTTGTTCACCAGCACGTCCAGCCGCCCGTACTCCGCCTCGATCCGGCCGGCCGCGGCCCGCACCGACGCCTCGTCCGTCACGTCCAGCTGCACCGCCTCCACTTCGTAGCCCTCGGCAACCAGCTCCTTCGCTGCCGCCGCGCCCCGGGCGAGGTCCCGGGACCCTGCCAGCACGGTGAACCCGGCCGCCCCGAGCTGCCGCGCGATCTCCTTGCCGATGCCTTTGTTGGCGCCCGTGACGAGCGCGATCTTCGTGTTCATGCGGTCCAATCTGCGGCCGCCGAGCGGACTCAGGCAGAGTGGGCCGAACCTGGGATCGGCAGTCCCTGTTTACGGTTTGCGGCGCCTGGAATCCTTGGTCCATGGACCGGGGACAGCTCGCAGATTTCTTACGGCTACGGCGGGAGGCGCTGAAGCCCGCCGATGTCGGCCTGCCCGCGGGCCTGCGCCGGCGCACCCCCGGACTGCGCCGCGAGGAGGTCGCGAGCCTGGCCACGATGTCCACCGACTACTACACCCGGCTCGAGCAAGGCCGCGGTCCACGCCCGTCACGACCGGTGCTCACCGGCCTTGCCCGGGCCCTCCGACTGAACGACGACGAGCGCGACCACCTGTTCCGCCTGGCCGGTGAGCAACCCGGTCCGCCGCCAGGCCCACCAACCGACGTCCGGGTCGGCGTCCTGCGGATGGTGGCGCGTCTCGACGTACCGGCCCTGGTCCTCGACGCGAAGTACGACGTCCTCGCCTGGAACCCGTTGTCCGCCGCGCTGATCACGGACTTCTCGGCGCTGCCGGTCAAGGAGCGCAACCTGCTCCGGCTGCGGTTCCTGCACGGCGACAAGCAGGCGGAGCGGTTCGGCGAGACAGCGACCCACGACTTCGCGTTCGCGACCGCGGCCGACCTGCGCGGGGCGACCGGCCGCTACCCGAACGATCCCGGCATCGCCGGGCTCGTCGCGGACCTGCTGGCGGGCAGCGAGGAGTTCGCGAAGATCTGGTCGTTCCACGATGTGTCCCGGCAACACAGCATGTGCCAGACGATCTTCCACCCCGAGGTCGGCCGGATCGACGTGGTCTGCGAGGTCCTGGTCGTCCCGGAGCGCGACCAGCGCGTCATCCTCTACACCGCAGAGCCGGGCTCACCCTCCGACGAGGCACTCCGGCTGCTCGCCGTCATCGGCACCCAGACCATGTCCCGGACTTGACAACCGAGCGGTCTACCGCCCGGAGGTGAGGTGACTGCGGTCGCGCGTACGACGGAAGGCGGTGTCGACCTGGTCGCGGGAGACGTGACGGACGCGGGCCGGATCGCCGAGCTTGC